>CAMWLD010000056.1 GCA_947175005.1 uncultured Ruminococcus sp.
CACCCCCGCCCCCACAAACGCCACCACGGCGGCAGATTTTTTCGGCAGCCTTATCCCGCTGCAGCACAGCCCCATTACCGCCGCAAATATATCCACGCTTGTAATAAGCGCTATCAGCAATTCATTCACTTTCAGAGCACCTTTTGGAAGTTTAAGATTTAGGGAAACGCCGATTAAATCGCCTTAAACCTTTTTTTAGTTTACAAATGGCTTATGGGGCGGCTTTTTCTCCGCCGTAGGCGGAGAAAAAGCCTTTAATCGGCAGTTCCTTAGGCAACCGCAGACCGTACAGTCGGCCGTTTCCTTGAAAACAACAGGCAGGAGATTTTTTCCTGCCTTATGTTTTTATACTATTCGCGCCCTCGGAAAGTGGTTACTTTTGTGATTTTGACGGGCATATATCGGGTAAACTGTAAATAATTTGTTAAAATGAGGGATTATTTTCCAAAATCATTGATTTTAGTAAAAAAATGTGGTAAACTATAAGAGAATGTATTTGTCATTTTTTAGGGCAGCATATGCTTGTCCCTGTTTAAACGGGTAAAAGCGGCTGCAAAAAGGTGGCATTTCGGGATATCCCGAGACCGAAAACATTTTTAGGAGGAACAGGTCAATTATGGATAAAACACAGTTTATGGAAAAGATCACCGAAAATCTTCTGACAGACGCCCGCACGGATATGAAGGGCGCTTCTCCCCGTCAGCTTCATGACGCTGTGGCAAGGGCGGTCATGAGCGAAATAGTTCCCGTGTGGAACGAGACCGAGCAGCGGCATAACAGCCGCAGACGTGCATATTATCTTTCTGCGGAATTTTTAATGGGCAGAGCGGTTTTCAATAACCTTTACTGCGCAGGGCTTCTGAATGAGGCAAAGGAAATTTTCTCCGAGCATGGGGTCGATATTTCCTGTCTTGAAGAGATCGAGGACGCTTCTCTCGGAAACGGCGGACTTGGCCGTCTGGCGGCTTGCTTCCTTGATTCTGCGGCAGCCTGCGATATTCCCTTGAACGGCTACGGAATTCGCTATAAATACGGACTTTTCAAGCAGTCAATCGGCAACGGCTTCCAGCAGGAGGCGGCAGACCCCTGGCTCGACTATGGGGACGCATGGAGCTACCGTGCGGAGAATGACGCTGTTATCGTGGAATTTGCGGATCAGACCGTAAAGGCAGTGCCCTACGATATGCCCATTATCGGCTTTGACAAAAAGGCAATAAACACCCTGCGCCTCTGGCAGGCGGAGAGCATTTCCGGCTTTAATTTCGGCAAATTCGACGACCAGGATTATATGGGCGCTTCCGAAAGCAATATTATGGCGGACGCTATCAATGACGTTCTCTATCCCAACGACAACACCGACAAGGGCAGGAGACTGCGCCTCAAGCAGCAGTATTTCTTTGTTTCCGCCTCCGTCCAGGATATTATCAGACGGTACAAGGCAAAGCACGGCAGCGATTTCTCCCATTTTGCCGAGGAATACGCAGTTCAGCTCAACGATACACACCCCACCGTTGCTATCCCCGAGCTTATCCGCCTGTTTATGTTCAAGGAGGAAATGAGCTTCAAGGAGGCCTTTGACATTGCGCAAAAGACCTGCAACTACACCAACCACACCGTTCTCGGTGAGGCTCTCGAGAAGTGGAATATAGACCTGTTCAAGAGCGTTATCCCCACTGTTTACGAGATTATTCTCATGATAAACGAGCATTTGAAGAGATACCTTAAATCTATCGGGCAGAATGATGCGCAGATAAATTCCAAGCTTATCGTGGACGGCGGCGTTATCCATATGGCAAGAATGGCTATATTTGCTTCCTCTCACACCAACGGCGTGGCAGCCCTCCATACGGATATCCTCAAAAAGGACGTTCTGAAAGACTGGTACGAGATATTCCCCGACCGTTTCCAGAACAAGACCAACGGCATTACCCCCAGAAGGTGGCTGGGACTTTGCAATCCCGAGCTTTCCGCTCTTATCACCGAAAAGATCGGCAGCGGCTGGGAGACCGATCTCGACCGTCTGGCGGAGCTTAAAAAATACGTTAACGACGGCTCTGTTATCAAGCGCTTCACCGATATCAAGCGCGAGAAAAAGGTTCAGCTTTGCCAGTATATCAAGGAGCACGAGGGCGTGGAAATATCCCCCGACTTTGTCTTTGATATTCAGGTAAAGAGACTTCACGAGTATAAGAGGCAGCTGCTCAATGCATTCTCCATTGTTGACCTTTATTTCCAGATAAAGGATAACAAGCTGCCCGACCTCCAGCCTACCGCCTTTATCTTCGGCGCAAAGGCAGCCCCCGCCTACAGGCGTGCAAAGGGCATAATCAAGTATATCAACGAGGTAGCAAAGCTTGTGAACAACGACCCCGCTACCCGTGATAAGATGAAGGTTCTCTTTGTGCAGAACTATAACGTATCCTATGCGGAAAAGCTTATTCCCGCAGCGGACATTTCCGAGCAGATCTCCACCGCAGGACTGGAGGCATCGGGAACGGGCAATATGAAATTTATGCTCAACGGCGCAGTTACCCTCGGCACATATGACGGCGCAAACGTTGAGATAGTAGAAGAAGCAGGCTGGGAGAACGAGTATATCTTCGGCGCAAGAGTTGAGGAAATAGAAGCAGTCAAGCCCACCTACGCCCCCAGAGAGAAGATATACTACCGCAATGAGCGCGTTAAGCGTGTAATAAATACCCTTGTCGACGGCACCTTTAACGACGGCGATACGGGAATGTTCGGCGAGCTTTTCAACGCCCTTATCAACGGCACAAGCTGGCATAAGCCCGACCATTATTTCCTACTCACGGACCTTGAGGGATATGTTGACACCAAGCTCCGTGCATTATACGATTATAAGAACCGTGAAGTATTCGGCAAGAAATGCTGGATGAATATAGCCTGTGCAGGCAAGTTCAGCTCCGACAGAACCGTTAAGCAGTATGCAGAGGAACTCTGGAAATTATAATCCGTAAGCAATAGAAAAAGCAAGAAGCAAGATATTGTAAGCTGTCGGTTATACTGCGGCTTGCCAATATCTTGCTTTTTTTGCAGCTTATGCGAAAATGCTCACATCTAACTTCTTGCCTCTTGCCTCTAACCTCTTCTCAAAATTAAATGTAAACTTTTTGTAAAGTGTATTGCAATCACCCCCAAAGTATGATATAATAAAACTCTAAAAGGAGACGTATCGAAGTGGTCATAACGGGGCTGACTCGAAATCAGTTAGGGAGTTAATCCCCCGCGAGTTCGAATCTCGCCGTCTCCGCCATTAGAAAATTTTTTAAAAAAGAACCGAAAAAAAGCGGGGATACCGTTTTTTTTCGGTTCTTTTTCATTTATCGGAGAAGTTAGAGGCAAGAGGCAAGAGATTTTCAAGTCTCTTGCCTCTTTCTTCCTGCCCCCTGCCGCTTACAGCGTTTTTTGAACTTCCAAAGGCTCAACATAAACCGTTCGGTTGTTGGTAAAGATGACCATGCCGGGCTTTGCGCCCGCAGGCTTTTTCACAAATTTCGCCTTGACATAATCCACAGGCACATTTGAGGAATTTGCCGCACTGCTGTGCAAAGCCGCCGCCCTCGCCGCAAACAAAATAGTCTCTTCGGGCACTTCCTTGCCCTCCGCCCTGATTATCACATGAGAGCCTGTAATGTCCTTGGTGTGCAGCCATATGTCCGTCTTTTCCGCCACCTTGCAGGTCAGCTGATCGTTCTGCCTGTTATTGCGCCCCACCAGAATCTTAAAGCCCTCCGGGGAAGTGTACTCAATAGGGGGAGCAGCCTTTGGAGGCTTTTGCTTTGCACCCTTCTGCGCCCTTACATATCCCTGCTCCGCCAGCTCATCACGCAGCGCCGCCGCCTCTCCCTCGGTCTGCGCACGCTCCAGAGCGTCCCTCACGCTGTCAATGTAAATAAGCTCCTTTTCCCCCTCATCAATAAGCACCCGCAAGCGCTTTTCCGCATTGTCCGCCTTGCGGTAGCCGCTGTAAAACTTCTGCATATTCTGCGAGGGCGTGAGCATAGGGTCAAGCTCTATCGTTATCTCTCCGCCCTTTTCATCATAAAAATTCACGCACTTAAAGCTTTTCATTCCCTTTTCCACAGCCCATAGATTCGCCGAAATAAGGTCGCCTTTAAGCTTTAAAATATCCCTCTCCTCGGAAATTTTCAGCTCCGCTTTCTGATTCTCCGTCCTGCGGCGCACCCTCTCCGCCGCATTTTCCAGAGTCCTGTACAGATCGTGATACCGCTGCTTCATACGGGCTATCCTGTCCCGCTCCGAGTAAAACATATCCAGCGTTTCCCCCGCCGAGCCGCACTCAAATGTGTCCATAAGCTCGCCGTACTGCGTTATCGGTACAAAGCAAAAATCCTTTAAATTCCCCTGCCTGTCCCTCATTATGGTGTACCGCCTGCGCCCCGTGAAAAATTCGTCACGGGTAATAATGATACGTTCCACTATTTTTTCCGCCGTTTCCTCCGTCAGCTCCTCGGTCGAAATATCGCTTGCGGCAGCCGTATATAACCATTCTCTCGCCAGCACAGGGGAGATACCCTCAAAAATGCTCACCAGACAGCGGTCAAGATTTTTCCCCCTGCACCCCATTATCCTCTCTTTCATTTCCTCCCGTGAGGCTATCAGAAAATTCAGCCTGTCCCCCCTCTCCGGCGGCACATACGCAGCCCCCGGCAGCACCAGCCTTTCACGGCTCACAGCGTCGTCCGTGCGCTTTACAGCGTCAATTATCCTGCCGTTTCCGTCTATAATAATAAGGTTAGAATACTTCCCCATAATTTCCGCCGCCAGCGTTACCGTCACCACATCTCCCAAGTCGTTTACCGTCTCAAAATCCAGATAAAGTATCCGCTCCAGCCCGTCCTGCCGCACCGCCGTAAGCTTTCCGCAGCCCAGTCTCTTGCGCAGCAGCATACAGAACATAGGCGGTGACTGCGGATTTTCTATCTGCTGCCTTGTCAGATGTATCCGTCCGCTGTTTCCCGAGGCGGAAATAAGCAACTTGCTGCCCCCCTCCCTCGTCCTTATTGCAATAACTATCTCATCCTTTGAGGGCTGATGTATCTTGTCGATACGTCCCCCGATAAGCGGCTCCAGCTCCTGCTTTACCGCCAGTAAAAAAGTTCCGTCCAGTGCCATGACCATGCTCCTTTTTGTTTTTTTCATCTTACTTTTTCAAATAATATTTTACCATTCTTTGATCTGAAAGTCAAGCTAATTAGTTTTATCAAAGCCGCAAAAGCCCCGATAAATTATTGTCAATGTATTCTATAAGCGGCTTTTTAACGACCTTATCCGAATTATTTACATACCATTCAAAAGCCTCCGTCAAACCTCTTTCCAAAGGCTTCACATCGTCCATTAATCCATACTGTCTGAAAACCTCCAGATAATATTCATAATCATAAAAGCAAAAATAATTCCTTTGGGGAATATCCTCATAAACATTTATAAAACGAGGCTTTTTCCCCGCAACGCCATAGCACATTTCCACCCACTCACGCACGGAAACCGTATCCCTGTTCCCCGCATTAAAAATATGCTGTAAGGGCTTCTTATCCAAAATAATTTCTGCAAACCTGCACAGATCATGAACATGAAAAAACTGCAGCTTCATTTCCCCGTCTCCCGGCAAATAGAAAGCCCTGTCATTCATCGCACAGTCAAACACAAAAGCCTCTCTGTAAACATTATTCATCTGCCCGTACAAATACGGCGGACGAATGATATACCCCCCAGGAAAACGTCTCATCAAAGCAGTTTCCGCCCCGATCTTGTCCGTCCCGTATTTCCCCCATATCTTATTTGCACCGACTTGTGTTTCCTCGGTAAAAGGCTGCTCCGCATATTCGGGATAAACCGCACTTGAGCTTATCAGAATATAGTCCCCGAATCCTCCAAGCCCGTCAAGCAGCAGTTCAACGTCTTCCGCATTATACCCCGTGTCAATAACAGCGTCAAATTCATATCCACGCAAAATATTCCCCAATTTGTGCCTGTCCGCACAAATAAGCTTTACCCCCTCGGACTGTGCCCTGCTGTTCCTGTTAAGCACATATACCTCCGCCCCAAGCCCCACGAAATATTCCGCCAAATACCTGCTCACAAAAACAGTCCCGCCCGTAATAAGTATTTTTTTATTCATCTGTTTTTCTCCTTGCCAATAGATTCTAAAGCTGTGAAAAAGTTCCCCGCTTACCAAGATCACCTAAGCTCATCTCTCACACACATAAGCGCAAAACCCAATAAATTTCTCCCTTGCCATTTGCTTCTGTCAAGCCGCCGCTCATCTTTCATTGAAAGCCCTATTCCCCAGATTTTATCCTGTACAGCGCACTCCGCCAAAATATTCTCTCCCGTGTCAAGCAAGCGTTTTTTCAGTTCCTCATTCTGCGCAAATTTCTGCACCAACCCCCTGTAAACAATGACCTGCCGCAACCCGTCCCAAACCCCTTCATCATAATTTTCCACCGACCGCCCCAGCGCCTTTATCTTCCCCACATTGTCCGTCTTTAGTATCTCCCCGGCAATATCCGTATCTCCGAAAACCCTTGCCTTTTGATACATCATATATTGCTCCGCAGACGAAAATTTAACGCCCTCGAAAACAAAATCCGATAAATACCAATTGCTTAAATACCCGTTGATCTCGTCCGGATTGTGAAAGCAAATTATCTTTCGCATATCAATTAATCTCCTTTGTTTAAAAATTATTTTTTGAGCTTTTTCATAAAAAATATCTCCACCGCCTCCCCCGGCAGCAGCAGCGCACCGCAGTCCGTGTAACCGTTTTTTCTGTAAAAAAACTGCCCACTCTCATTTGAAAGAGTCGACGTCATGACCATACCGTAATTTTTCCCTGTCATCTCCCTTTCCCAAAACTCTAAAAGCGCCGAACCGTACCCCCTGCCCCTGTACTCTTCAAGAATAAAAAGCATATTCATAAACGGCGTGTTATCCCAAAATAAATTATACCGAAGCCACCCAATAAATCCGCCCTCTCCGACCATTATAACGACCCGATTTTTTTCGATCGAATCCCTTAATACTTCATCGCTTATGTGCCTGTCATACTTACTTATAACTTCAAAATCCCCGACCTCTGCAAACCTTATCATACCCAAAAATCACCTCTCGGTTCTCTTGTAAACAATGACCTCAAACTCCGCATTTGTTGTAAGACTTTCCAAAGCCTCCACCCGCGCGTGCCCCTCCCGCCCCGTCTTGTAATAATAGGGCGTCATTGCAAAAAGGCTGCGGATATCTTCCGAATTATTAAGATGTATTTCCCTTGAAACCTTAATGACCTCCAACAGTTCAAATCCCGATAATCCGTAATCGCCGACAACATTCTCATAAGCTTCATCATAAATTTTTTCCTTGAAGCTCATTAAGTGTCCCGCCCCGGGAATCGCCATAATAAGCGCACCGCCCAGTCTTATCACCCGTTCAAATTCCTCCCTGCACAAAGGCGCAAACATAGTCATAAGCAGCGAGACCGCACCGTCCCCCACAGGCAAATTAAACACGCTTGCCGCCGCCGTTTCGCAGAGAATATCCGCACCCGTAAGCCGCTTTGCCGCCTTTGCGCAGGCATTTTTTGAAATATCCACCCCGGCGAATGTACATACGGGTAAAATTTTCTTCTCCGAAATTGCTCTGCAAACCCTCTCCGTGTAATACCCCTCGCCGCAGCCCGAATCCAGCAGCAAACCGCCCTTATAATATTTCAGAGCAGCCCCCTCTACCGCCTCCGCCAGATGTGAATAATACCCCTTATTCAAAAAATTCGCACGGGCATTCACCATCATTTTGTTGTCCCCCGGGTCAGCCGAATGCTTAGCATTCGCAGGCAGCAAATTCACATATCCCTTTGCTGAAATATCAAAGCAGTGCCCCTTTCCGCAGCGGTAAACACGCTCATCTCGCTCCATTTCACCCCCGCACACAGGGCAAATAAAAACACTCTTTTTCATAAAAAATCTCTGCCTTTTTCACATGAATTTTATAAATAATCCTATCCGGAAAATTCAAATATTCCACCGAAAATCACTCATCGGTTTTCTTATTTTTCCTTTTGCGTATTTCCTCCGCACTTATCCCGAACTCCCTGAAAATATCCCCCGCAAGTCCCGAATGCATAGGCTCGCCCGGCAATATCCTGTAAAGCCGTTTCCCCTCATCTGCCCTCGCCGTAATGCTCACCGGAACACTCCTGCAATCGGGGTCGTCTGCGATATCACCACACTTTCTCGCCACCTCCGTAATATGCGTTGCAAATATCCCCCTCACCCCTATAATGCAGAAAATCCTCACCAGTTCTTCCGCAATTTCCGCACATTCCGTCGGGGTAGTGCTCTGTATGGATTCGTTCATCAAAAGCAAACTCCGCTCCGTAGCTGTTTCGCTGATAATTTTCATATCCTTAATTTCCGTGGTGAACCTGCTTGCATTTATCCCCGTTTCCTCCTCTTTCGGGAAATGGGTGAAAATATAGTCGCACAGTGAAATTTCGCACATCTCCGCCGTCACGTAAAACCCCGTCATTCCCATTAAAAAGCATAACCCCACCCCCCTTACAAACGTAGTCTTTCCTCCGTTGTTCGGCCCCGTCAGAATGTAAAATCTCCCCTTATCATCAAAGCAAATATCATTCCTGACAATAAGCTCGTCACCCTTGTCATAAGGCTTTGCCGCCGCCGCTTTCAGGAAAAAGCAGGGGTCGAACAGTCCCTTTATCTCCCCCTCCCTGCCGCTTTCCCTCAAACCGGGACGGCACATCTTCAGCCCCCTGCTTTCCGCCGACATAACGATCTTCGCCAGCCCGTCGTAAATTTCCAACTGTTCCTCTATCCTCGAAATGCTCTCAAACGTCAGCCGCTCAAAGCTTGCCAAAGCCCCCCGCAGCCTCGTCACATATTCCCCCGTTATCTTCTCCAGAGCCACAAACAGCGCCTTGTCCGCCTCTCTTATATACCCGTCTCCCGCCAGCTCATCATCTCCCGACCGCCGCATTTTCCCCATAACATAAGTATCGGGACGTGCCGCACTTTTGTAAAATATCCTGTCAAAAACACTGGGTTTTTCCCCCGCCGCCTTGTCGGAAACCCCCACTATCCCCGCCGCCGTAGGCTTCATTTCCTCATTGAAATTTATCGCCACCGTCACCGACCGTATCCGCTTTGAAAGCACCTCGCGAAGCTCCTCAACATTCCTCTTCATCTCCCCGAAATCTTCCGAATTATACCGCTCCTCTATCTCTCCGAAAAATTTGCCGAACGCCTTTGATTTTATCTTCCCCGAAATCTCACCGTAAAGCCCGTGCAAATCCTCCATACAGCCTATATAGCACCCCAGCGCCTCCGTCACACTGCCGAGCGCACCGAAGGAATCCGGCGAACCGCCCCCCGCGCACTTGTGCTCGCTTTCCAGAAGCTCCCTCGCCGCCTTGTGTATCGCAGGCGAAAGCCTCGGGCAGTTCATCACATCCTCCAGCGCGTCCAGCCTGTACTCCGCCGTTTCCACATCATTGCAGACTTCCCGAAACAGCTTCATCACCGCATTCGGATTCCTCGGCATTATCGCTCTCGCCGCATTCTCCGCCATTAGATCTCCCAAAAACGCCCCCGAATATTTTTCCGCCAGCATTATCC
>CAMWLD010000057.1 GCA_947175005.1 uncultured Ruminococcus sp.
CATTGTCCACAGGCAGCAGAAAAATATTTTAATTTTCAAGGCTTTCCGTATAATCCGCAATGCAAATTTCCAAAGGCGGGGTCTTATCCTTAAAAATATATACGGGAATTTTGTCGGAAAAAGAATATATGTCAATCGCATTAAAGTCTCCGTCATGAATATGGACCGTAACATGACAATTTCTCGGGTCAACTATCCAGTATTCCCGCACGCCGTGTTCTTTGTACAGCTGAAGCTTTGTGTAATAATCATTTGAAAAATTAGAGGGGGAAACGATCTCGATAACCCAGTCGGGCGCGCCAAGGTGCTTCTTGCTGTCAAATTTATCCGGGTCACAGGCAACAAGCAGATCCGGTTCGACCACCGTATTATCGTTCAGATGTACATCAAAAGTAGCAAGAGCCTTGCATTTTCCCTTTTGAGAGCGGATAAAGTTCATAATATCCGTGTGCATTTGCGCCGAAATTTCCTGATGAATAAAATTCGGCGACGGCGACATATCAACAATATATCCGTCAATAAGCTCACACCGTTCCTCACCCGTCAAAGCATAAAATTCCTCGGCCGTGTATCTGCGTTCTTCGGGTACTGCCATAATAATCAACCTCCCTTAGCATTCTTCTAAAACAAGTATACCACATTCTTCAAATAAATTCAAGTGCAATAAAAAAAATTCACAGCCAAAAATTCTAACCTCTTACCTCTAACATCTAACCTCTAAAAGAATTCCCCCGGCCGGTGCAGACGGTCGGGGGCAATAACGCTATACGGATAATAGATATAAGCTTAAATTATTCAACTACCAAAGTGTAGTTTTTGCCGCTCTTAACGGAGAATACAGCCTGTCCCCTGCTGTCAAGAACAGCCTCGCCGACCTTTGAGGAGGTGGACTTTCTGCCGTTGTAGAGAGTAACTGACCTGCCTGCATACTCGCTGCCCAGCTTAACGGTGACTTCACCCTCGGAGGACGTCATACCGCCTCTTACGGAGTTGGTCTTGATGTGGTTCATACCGCTGTCATAGGAATAGATGTATGCATTTTTGTAGCCGGAGGTCAATGCACCGAGATAGCTTGTTACATTAAGTGTAACATTTCCTGCGGGCATGGTGAATGTGCCTGTGCCGTCGCTGATAACAGCCATTTTTCCGCTTCCGGAAATAACTGTGACCTCATAGCCTACGGGAACATTAACGGTAACAGTCGCGCCTGCCGTATTTCTGCTGCTTGATACGGTAACTCCGCTGCCTAAGTAATCCCCCGTAAGGCTCACGGTGTAGTAGGTAATGGCGGGTGCGGGTGCAGGAGTGCTGTCAACAGCCACCTTTATCTTGATATTGCTTTCGGTCTCTGCATTGCCCACCTTTATTTTAATGGTAAAGGTCACATATCCGTCGGAATCTGCCTTGGAATATCCTGCGGATGTTACCTCTGCGCCTGTGTCACTAAGTATTTCGGCTGCCATATTGACAATAGATGATGCGCCCCAATCGGGAATATCCTTTTCGTTCAGCCAGCTGCTGCAATCAGCGCCGGGAAGCCAGCTGCTTTCAAGTGCACTCTTTGCCTCGGCTGCCTTTTCTTCGTCGGTTTTCTCGGCGGGAGTAACGGGAGTGTCAGGGGTATCGGGTGTGTTGGGCGTGTCGGGGGTATTGGGAGTGTCGGGAGTAGCGGGAGTGTCGGGCGTATCGGGGGTAGCCGCAGGCAGCTTAGCAATTACCTCGGGGTCGGTATGCTGTTCGGTAAGTGTTACGCCTGTAATGCCTGCGGGTAAAGTAAAGGTCGCCTTGTAATATTTTGAGCCCTCTTCCTCGGTTGTGGCGGGCTTGGTTATAACCTCCACACCGTATGCGGGAATGTTAAGGATATGCGCACTGGAATTTGCACAAACGATCTTTGCCGTGCAGACCTTTGTGCCGTCCGAATTCTCGCTCCAAACATATTCAACTTCCTGTCCTGCGTAATCGTGACCTGCAGCGGCAACTGTAATATCTTCCTTTGTCACCTCTGTATAAGTGCCGCTGCTTAATGTATAATACTTAATGTCATCGCCTGTGCCTGTGGTGTAATGCAGGATATTGCCCTCCGTCGTGCAGCCTGCCGGAACAGCCGCAACTTCCGTATATTCGACCGCTGCACCGTCTGCTACTGTACTTCCGTTTACCGTAACATCACTGCCTGTGGAGTTCTCAACTTCCACACCGGCAGGAACATTGATCTCGTCAACATTTTTGATAAGCTCAATGGAATCGCCCTCTGCGAGATTTTCAATAGCCTCATCGGCCGCGCCGCCCAGAACCGTGACAGTTGTGCCGTCCGCCTTAGTTACTGTAACAGCCTTTACATCTGTGCCGAGAGCTGCCGCAAGCGCAGAACCCTCGGCTGTAGGGTCAACGCCCTCTTTTAAAGTCACCTTAGCTTCGGGCGCTATCGCAACCGTTGATTTTTCGGCTGTTGAATAGTCTCCGTTACTTGAATAACCGCCATGCTGTTCAATTATAAAATTGGTAAGTTCAGCATTTTCACTTACAGTTATGCTATTCTCCGATAATGTTCCACTATAGGAACCACCTTTATCTGCGCCGACGCCTATACCGCCCTCGACTTTTGCTTCGCCAATAATAAGAGTTGCATCGTTATTTTCCCATACGAACGCATTGAACGCTTTGTTTTCGGAAGTTATTTCGGAACCGCCGTCAACGGTTGTTGCGCCAAAGGTTGTTACGCCGAGCTGTTTCGCGTTTATTTTACTTCCATTGATAATATTAAGAACAGTAGCCTCCTCGGTCTTAACAGCCGCAGCGTCGGTTATGCTTATTACCGTTGCGCTGTCAAGGGTCAGAGTGCCGTAGTTTGCAATTACCGAATGCTTTGTAACATTTGCACCTTGAGTGTTTGTGCCCGAGTTGTTCGTTACCTCTGTGCCTGCAAGAGTAACATTTGCGCCTGCGTTTATGGCAACAACATAATGGTCGAATGCTGTCGCTTCAGTACCGCCGCCGTTAAGAGTACCGCCGTTTATTGTTACATTTCCGCTTGCGGTAATATGGATCAGCGAGGCGGAATATGAACCGTTTGCAGCAGTAATTTTTTGGGTTGCCTTGATCTCGGCTGTGCCAAGATTTAATGTAATGGGCTTGTCGATAACAAGGCACTCCGAAAGCTCTATAACGCTGCCGTCGGCTACAGTTATGACAGCATTGTCCTCTGCGTTTGCAATGGCCTCTTTGAGTTCATCTGCTGTAGATACCGTGTCCTCCGCATTCGCCAGAATACCGAAACTGAACCCACTTGTCAGCACAGCATTCTGCGCGGCAGGCACGGCGACAAGCGACAATGCCAGCGCAGCCGCAGCAATGCTTTTCATAGTTCTTTTTGTTTTCATTGTACATTTCTCCTTTTCGAGTAATCTTTTCGTCCGCACTTATCGGACAGCCCATTTATTGGGCACCCAATTTATTGGGCATGGGACGTTTGCTCTTTTCTTTTGCTCCTTTTTTCGCATATATCCCCTCCAATCACTCATACTATAAAGTGATTATTCATATTATAACTCGAAAAAAGTATTTTGTCAAGTGATTTTTCACTTTTTGGTAGGTTCGATTTCCGCCGCCTAAAAATTAAAATTAAAAAAACGCCGTTGTTTAGGCGTTTTTTGGGTATTTTCAAAGCTGCAATTCACGGAAATTTTACAATCATATTTTGTTAAAATTACCCAAAATCGGGTTAAAATCAAAGTATACCAAAAGGAAAAAGGTATATAAAATGAAAATATTTCTGAAAAAATTCCTATTATAAGTCGAATTTTTCAAGGAAATTACGAAAGGACGTGTAAAACTTGGATTACAAAGAACTGGGGCGGAGAATAGCCGCCCGCCGCAGGGAGCTGGGTCTGAAGCAAGCGGACGTAAACGAGGCTGCGGGACTTTCCGACAAATACTTATCCAATATCGAGCGTGCCACCTCGGTGCTCAGCGTTGAGGTACTTATGAAGCTTTGCGACGCTCTTGACACCACACCCGATCATCTGCTTTTGGGCGCTGTCAAAAAGGACTCTCATGCCGACCTTAAAAAGGTGATGATCTCCAAAGCCGACAACATGACCTCGGAACAGTTAAAGCTGCTGCTTAGCCTTATGGACTGGATAATTGCCCAGGGGCTGGGCTGAAAATATGACGATCTGTCAATATGACAATTTGTCAATATGACACGCAAAATTGTGAACCAACGTTCACAGAAGAGCAAAGCATTCCCGACGGGGGATTTTTTTCTGCTCTTAGAGGCAAGAGGTCAGAGGCAAGAGGCAAGAGATGTGATTTCTTATGTCTCCTGCTTTTTTATAAATGCCCTTGAATTTGCGGAATGAATGTGGTATAATTATATTAAAGCTTACAGCATAAATAATTTTCAGGGAGGAATTGCTATGAGTACAAAAGAACTTGCATACAGCCTTATTGACAAACTGAATGAAAACCAGCTTAACGCTGCCGTTGAATTTCTGAGCTCTTTCTTTGAAACAGCTTCTCCAAAAAACAGCAAGAAAATATCGATTGAAAGCGTTGCAGGAATAGCCTCCGAATACGCAAATCCCGATTTGATTCCGCTTGAAGAGGAGGCGTGGTCTAATGCTGCCGCAGAAAAATATAAAAATTTTAGACGCTAATATAATACTGCGCTTTCTTATGAAGGACAATGCGGAAATGGCAGCCGAAGCCATTGAAATAATCAAAGAAAACAATGTTCTTGTCACAATGGAGGTCGCGGCAGAGGTTGTTTTTGTAATGCAAAAGGTATACAAAGCAACACGTAAAGATATTCACCATATGATAATGTGTTTTGTAAATATTTCAAACGTTGAGGTTTCCGATTATTTGGTTTTATCAAAAGGGTTGGAAATTTTCAGAGATAATAACCTTGATTTTGTTGACTGTATCCTTTGTGCATATAATTTATGCAGGGGGTATGAGGTGTGTACATTTGATGTAAAACTCGGAAAGCTTATTGATAATTTCAACAAAAAGTAAAGGGATGATTTTTATAACAATACCAAAAGAAGAAAAATACACGGCAGAAGATTTTTTAACTATGACAGATGAGGGGCGCTGTGAACTGATAGACGGATATATTGTGGATATGTCCCCTGCACCGGGGATAATTCATCAAAGGATAATACGGAAGATGATAATAGATATATCAAGCTTCATTGATCTTCACAACGAAAAATGCGAACCCTTTATCACTTCAAATGTAAAACTGACAGATGACACTGTGCTTATTCCCGATATTTATGTCACCTGTCACCCGGAAAATCTTGACGGACAAAAGCATATCGGTGCGCCCGACTGGATGATCGAAATAGTTTCTCCCTCAAATTTTACGAACGATTATTACACAAAGCTTCATATCTACAAAGAACACGGCGTGCGGGAATACTGGATAATCGACCCGAGAAATGACAGTGTTACCGTTTATATTTGGGACGAGGGGCTTAATGATTGCAAGCATTACACCTTTACCGACCGCATTCCCGTATACATTTTCAAGGACAAGACCCCGCCTTTGGAAATTTGCGTTGGAAACTACCTTTGATAAAAACGAATCAATCCGCCTCTTTTCGCATATAATTTACCGAAGAAATCGGAAAGGATCTCGGTATGTTATGCGAGGAGAGGCTTTTATTGCACTGTTTTTGTCGGCGGCGCTGCTGATTTTTTCGGCGGTTTTTACAAAGGAGAACGCCGCCGGGGCATATTCGCAGACAGCCCCGCAGCCGGTGCAGACCGAACAGGCTGAACAGGTCACACAGGGCAGCAGCGTTTCCCTGCCTGTGCTGATGTATCACAGCGTGCTGAAAGACCCGTCCCGGACGGGAGAATATGTGATAACCCCCGAGGCGCTGGAAAGCGACCTTGCTTATTTAAAGAAAAACGGCTGCACAGCCGTGTCGGGTGCGGAGGTTTTCGCATTTGTGCACGACGGAACGCCCCTGCCCGAAAAGCCCGTTATGATAACCTTTGACGACGGACACCTGAACAATCTGACCTATTGCGCTCCGCTAATGGAGAAATACGGCATGAAGTGCACCGTCAGTGTTGTGGGCGCGTTTACCGTGCAGGCGGAAAAGGAGAACGACCCCAACCCCTATTATGCCTATCTCACCCGTGAGGATCTTTATACTATGGAAGAAAGCGGATTTTTTGAAATAGGCTGCCACACTTACAATTTGCACAGCGTAAACGGGCGGCGGGGTGCAGAGAAAAACAAGTGGGAATCCACCGAGGAATATGTAAATGTGCTTTTGGAGGATGTGGAAAAATGGCGCAGAGCAACACAATTGAGCGGCGCTGCCGAAACCGAACGCTGTGTTTATGCCTATCCCTACGGCTATTACTCGGAGGAAGGGTTTGAAGCCTTGCGGCAGCAGGGTTTTACGGTATTTCTTACCTGCAAGGAGGCGGGAAACAACATCTCCTACAGCGGCGAGGATTTTGTTAAACTTAACCGATATAACCGCTCGGGGCTTGTGCAAACCGACGAATTCATGAATGCAATTGGAATTTAACGGAAATTTAATTGACTTATTTTTACCGATATGGTATAGTTAAGATACAGGAGTCAATGATGATTTGCAGCAAGTGCATTTGTATTGCAGCATTATGCTGTAAAGCTGCCCCGGAAAAATCCTGCAAAACGGATTTGCATTCGGGAAAAATGCACATAATAATTAAGTATAATTCCCCGAAAGGCTTTTATATAAAGGCTTTAGGGAGAAATAAATTAAAAAGGAAGGGTTTAAGACCATGAAGAAATTTGTATGTTCTGTTTGCGGATATGTGTACGAGGGCGACGCTGCGCCCGAAAAATGTCCCCAGTGCAATGCGCCCGGTTCTAAGTTCACCGAGGCTGCAAGCGAGGGCGGCCTGAAATTTGCCTGCGAGCACATTGTGGGCATTGCTAAGGACGTTCAGGACAAGGAGATCATCGAGGGCCTCAATCAGAACTTTATGGGCGAGTGCACCGAGGTCGGAATGTATCTGGCAATGTCCAGAGTAGCCGACAGAGAGGGCTATCCCGAGGTTGCCGAGGCATACAAGAGAATTGCTTATGAGGAAGCAGAGCACGCTGCAAAATTTGCCGAGCTGCTTGGTGATGTTGTAACAAGCTCCACCAAGAAGAACCTTGAAATGCGTGTAATGGCAGAGCATGGCGCAACACAGGGCAAGCTTGATCTGGCGACCAAGGCAAAGCAGCAGAATCTGGACGCTATCCATGACACCGTTCATGAAATGGCTAAGGACGAGGCTCGCCACGGCAAGGCATTTGAGGGTCTGCTGAACAGATATTTCAAGTAATTTTAAGGTCTCAATAATTTGGTTTAATGCAATAGTCTATGCATACTAAAGCCGAACGCCATAGTATTTCCGATTTTACAGCCGGGAATACTATGGCGTTTTTATTGACAAACAGGCTGCTTTGAGGTATAATAGTTGTTGTGTTAAATCGGATTTCAGGAGGAAAATGATTGTGGATCATAAAGAAAACAGTGCAGCGTGTGCAAACAGAGCTATAATAAAAATCGTTGTGGGAGCATTTATACTTCTGACAGCTCTTTGCGGATATGATTTTCAAGTTTCGCATATGTATGAGCTGACCTTTATATCAAACTTTTCATGCGGCTTGCTGCTGCTGTCGGACGGAGCAGTGAGCCTGATCGGAAATAAGCCCTTGCCTGCGGGCTTGTATCAATTTGTGCTGCCATGTATACTGACCGTTTTTTGCTGTTTGTTTTTTAAGCTTTTTGGGTGGCACGATTTTAATTTCAGCGGAATGTTTTTCTTTTTGCATGGGATAAATCCCCCTTTGGTTCTGGCAATGTTTTTGTTTGCGACAAGGCTTGAATTGACGGATAAAAAAGACTATGTCAAAAGAATTTTTATATCCCCGGCTATGGTAATGGCTTACCTGCTGTTTGATTATATTCGTTTTCTTATTACCGGTAACCTGGTGTATGGCTTGGTTTCAGCCGAAAGTCTGACATTTGTCAAGGCTGCTGCGATCGGGCTTGTTTACTATGGGTCAATGGCATTTATGAGCTATGGTTTGCTTGATCTGAAGCTGTATATTCAAAAGAAAACAGAGAAAATTTATGCGAATAAAAGCCGTTGATCGAAGGCACTTCAAGAACATTTTCCCATATTTTCACAATACGCTTGACATTTTTATATTAATTTGGTATAGTTTATATAGAGAACGCTTGCTTTCGGTAAATTGTTGAAAACGAACAATTATTCTATAAAAAATATAAACTTTGACTAAAGAAGGTATTGCCATGGAAATGAACGAGATACGTGAAAAGCTGGACGAACTTTTAAAAAATTACCGCTTGGAAGAGGCGGAGGCATTTATGCTGAATGCCCTTGAAAATGCGGAAGAATCGGGCAGGGAAGATGTTATGCTGGGAGTCGCAAATGAGCTGGTGGGCTTTTATCGGGACTGCGGCAGGTTTGGGGAATCGCTGAAATTTGCGGAGATGTCGGAAAAGCTGCTTGAAAAAGTCGACCCGTCTCCCGAGGCTTGGGCGGCGGCGCTGCTTAACTCCGCCAACGCCGCCAGGGCGGCAGGACAGCACAGCAGGGCTTACGATTATTATGAAAGAATTGCCAATATCCCCGAAGCTATGGGGGACAATTCTCTCAGAGCAAGCTATTTCAACAACCTTGCACTGCTTCACCAGGAGTCGGGACGTTGGGAAGATGCGGCAGATTGCCTCCGTGAGGCTCTGGCAATTGCGGAAAAAGCGGGTGAAGAGATATGCTGCGCAATTTCACGGACAAACCTTGCGGCGTGCTTGGTACAAATGGGCAAAATTGATGAAGCGGAAAGTGTTTTGCAGCCTGCAATCGAAATCCTTGCGGGACGGTCGCCCTCGGATTTTCACTACAGCGGTGCATTGGCAGCCTACGGGGATATTTGCGCAGCGAAAGCAGCCCACAAAAAGGCAGCGGCATATTACGAGGCGGCTCTGGCTGAAATTGAGCTGCATATGGGCAGAAATAATTTTTATGAGATAGTGACCGAGAAATTGCATAAAGCATATGAGCACACAGATCGCCCCACAAAGGGTATGGACATTTCAAGGAGCTTTTACAATGCATTCGGCAGAGATATGCTGAAACGGAAAATGCTTGACGGTACAAATCCCGATATGTCGGCGCTTGATTTATCGGCGCTTGATTTATCAAGCAACATTGCCTGCGGACTGGCGGGTGAGGGGTCGGAGTGCTTCGGGTTTGATGATGAGGTTTCGAGAGATCATGATTTTGCGCCATGCTTCTGCATTTGGGTAAACGATCTTGACAAAGACATTTCCCAAAGCCTTACAGACGATTTGCGCAACGCATATTCCCTGCTGCCTAAAAGCTACATGGGACTATCCGCCAATGAGACAGCAGAGGGGCAGGGACGGCGAGGGGTCATACTTTTGTCGGAATATTTAGAAAAATTCATTGGAATGAAAAAGCTTCCCGACGGTGAAGAATGGCTTGACATAGCGGACGAGGACCTTGCCTGCGCTGTGAACGGGCAGATATTTTCCGACAGGTCGGGATTTTTTACGGAAATCAGACGTAAGCTTAAAGAACGCCCTCGGTGGGTGGAT
>CAMWLD010000058.1 GCA_947175005.1 uncultured Ruminococcus sp.
AGCATAGAAATGTGTGACGAACGTCACACGTTTCATGCTGCCGCCCGTAAGGGCGAAGTCACTCACAGCTGCAAATAAAGTAAAGCAACACTCCAAGCAGCAAAAAGACAGGCCATGCCGCAACCACAGCATAGCCCGCCTTTTTTAAGCCAAAATTTATCGTGCGATTTGGTAAATTTCCTCCACATCCCCTTTATCCAAATGCACATAAACACCCAGATTATTATTCTTAGCCGCCACAGCCTTTTCCGCCATTTCCCCGAAAAATTCATCTCCTATGGAAAGCTCGGAAAGCCGCACGGGCAAGCCTATCTTTTTGAAAAATTCCTCAAAGCGGACGATCGTTTCCTCTGCGCATTCCATATCACCGCCAACAGCCCCAAAAATTCTCCTGCCAAGCTGAGCAAGCTTGCGGGGGTTTTTATTTTTCACGAATTTCATCCACGCAGGAAAGATCACCGCAAGTCCCGCACCGTGGGCTATGCCATAATATGCCGAAAGCTGATGTTCAATATTGTGGCTTGACCAGTCGCCGCCCCGTCCTTTGGCAGATTCTCTGCCCGTGTCAAGTATGTTGCAGTGAGCGATAGTCCCCGCCCACATAAGCTCCGCACGCAGGTCATAATTGTTAGGATCGTCAAGCACCTTGGGCGCAAACTCAATGACCGTCTGCAAAGCCCCCTCGATAAGTCTGTCGGTAAGGTCGCAGCAGGGAGTGTTTACGAAATAGCGCTCAAGCATATGCGCCGCCATATCAGCAGCCCCGCAGGCGGTCTGATAGGCAGGCAGGGTGTAGGTATTTTCGGGGTTCAGCGCCGCAAATTTCGGTGCAAATAAAACGGTGGAGCAGCTGTTTTTTTCCTTGGTCTCACTGTTTGAGACAACCGAAGTTACAGAACTTTCCGACCCCGCGGCGGGAATGGTAAGCACAGAGCCTATGGGCAGCGCTTTTTCGGGGGCATGCTTTTTGGAGTAAAAATCCCAAGGGTCGCCCTCATAATAAACCCCTGCGGCAATACCCTTTGCGGCGTCAATAACGCTGCCGCCGCCCACTGCAAGGATAAAGTCCGCATTCTCCTGCCTTGCAGCTTTTACGCCCTCCCTGACAAAGCTTATATCGGGGTTGGCGGTAACTCCCGAAAATTCGGCAAAGGGAATACTCTTGCCGTTAAGCAGAGACGTGAGCTTATCATACAGCCCGTTTTTCTTTATTGAGCCGCTGCCGTAAATGAGCAGGACTTTTTTGCAGTCCGCCATTTCCTGACCGGCAATTTCCTCGGCGGTTCTGCCGAAGATTATTTTTGTGGTGTTTTGGTAAATAAAATCGGTCATTGTTAGATTCTCCTTATTTTGATTTTGTTGCGGATTTGAACCGTAAAAGATTTTTTTGGTAAATTTTTTTGAAAACACCCATAAAAATACACTCCCTCAAACGTATATATAATAAATGAAAATATATGTATATTTCCGGAGGGATTTTTATGAATATTTCAAAACCATGCCCCTGTAGGGCATGTGCAGGTATGCAAGGGCACAGATACATAAATTTCGCAATATGCAAGCTTGCCGAATTTCTTGTCTGCGCTTTTATCGGGTGGTGTTATGAAGTGCTGCTGACATGGGCGGTGCTGGGGGTGTTTATTGACCGCGGACTTTTAAGTATCCCCATTTGTCCTATTTACGGGATAGGAGCTTTGCTTATGGGAGAGATCGTCAGCCTCTCGGGGACGAAAAGGGTCGGGGGGATATTCCTTGTCTGTGCCGTTTCCGCCACTGTT
The DNA here is from genome assembly GCA_947175005.1 of uncultured Ruminococcus sp. Taxonomy (GTDB): domain Bacteria; phylum Bacillota; class Clostridia; order Oscillospirales; family Ruminococcaceae; genus Huintestinicola. The sequence goes on from CAMWLD010000058.1 coordinate 1,779, forward strand.
TTAGAGCTTGCTTCCTCTTATGTCATTGAGGCGATTTTAGGTCACGGACTTTGGAGCTACCGCGACTGGTGCTTTAATTTTGAGGGGCGCATTTCCCTGTTTTCAAGCCTTATTTTCGGGGGAATGGGGGTCTTGTTTATCAAGGTCATAAGACCCGGGATTAAAGCGATCGGCAGGAAAGGGCAATGATTTTACAAAGCATATTTCAATTCGGCAGTTCGGCAGCGTGACTTGCTCTTGTTGGCTTTAGTGTAGGCGTTAAATTATATATCCACAAAAAAGGTTTGGAGATAATTCTTCAAACCCTTTTTATTTGAGCGGCAAGCTAAACAACGCCTGCCGCTCATTATTAATTATTAATCAAATCAATCTTCCTCGCCTGCCAGCTCTCTGTAAAGCCCGATATAAAGCTTAGCCGAGCTGTCCCAGCTGTAATCGTTCTTCATAGCTGCCTTTACCAGCTTTTCCCAGTCGGAGGTGTTGCGGTAATAGTCGCAGGCACGATTCACAGCGTTGAGCATATCATGGGCATTGTAGGTCTTAAAGGTAAAGCCGTTGCCGTTTTCGCCGCCGGCGTCTCTTACGCTGTCACGAAGCCCGCCCGTTTCACGGACAATGGGCATTGTGCCGTACCGCATGGAGATCATCTGCGCCAGTCCGCAAGGCTCGCTTTGGGAGGGCATAAGGAACATATCCGCTCCTGCATATATCTTATGGGCGAGCTGCGGGTTAAAGCCCAGTGTTACGCTGACCTTATCGGGTCTGCGCCAAGCCATTTCCTTAAAGAAATCCTCATAAATTTTCTCGCCCGCTCCAAGCACCGCAAATCTGCACCCAAGGCTAAGCATATCCTCAAAGACATATTTGATAAGGTCAATGCCCTTGTGGGAAACAAACCTTGTGATAATGCCGATAACGGGATCGTCACCGCTGCTTAGTCCAAGCTCCTTGCAAAGCTCGTCTCTGCACTTTTTCTTCCCCGAAATATTTTTCGCGGAGAAGTGCGCAGGAATGTCGGGGTCTTTTTCGGGATCGTAAAGGGTCGTGTCAATTCCGTTAAGGAAGCCGCAAAGCTTATACTGCTTGCCCGAAAGAGATCTGTCAAGTCCGTGGGAATACCAGGGGTCAAGTATCTCCCATGCATAGCTGGGGGAAACGGTAGTGATCTTATCCGCTGTTTCAAAAGCGCCCTTCATCATATTGATGCAGCCGTCATACTCCAGCAGCTTTGCGTGATACATGGGTATGCCCATGACCTCGTTCAGCACGTCCATGCCGTATTTGCCCTGATACTGGATATTGTGGATAGTGAACACGGTCTTGATATTGTCGTAACCGTACTGGAATTTATAATAAGTCTGATAATAAACAGGCACAAGGGCTGTCTGCCAGTCGTTGCAGTTTATTACCTGGGGCTTCCAGTCAATGTGGGAAATAAGCTCAAGCACTGCACGGGAAAGGAACACGAACCTTTCGCAGTCGTCATAAAAGCCGTAAAGCCCGTCACGCGCGAAATAATATTCGTTGTCCAGCAGGTAATAGGTAACGCCGTTTGCCTGTCCCTCAAACACACCGCAGTACTGCTTGCGCCAGCCCACGTCCACTGTGAAATTCATTAAAAATTTAAGCTCCGCACGCTTTTCCGCGGAAATGCTTTTGTAAAGAGGAAGCACTACTCTGCAATCGTGTCCTGCCTTGCAGAGAGCTGCGGGCAGCGAACCCGCTACGTCCCCCAGGCCTCCCGAAGCTGCGTAGGGGAGAGCCTCAGATGCTGTATAAAGTATTCTCATATTCAAATACCCCCTTCTGCTGTTAGAGGCAAGAGGTTAAGAGGCAAGAGGCAAGAATTGCCATACCTGCTCAAGATCTGCTTGCCGATATTATTTGATTTTTTTATTTTTTAGTGTAACATGGTAACACTCAGAAACAAGACCGCCCTCCGAAACAAGTTTGCTTTTCTTGCCTCTTGCTTCTCAAACCTCTTGCCTCTTGACGGCGACCCTGCTGCATTGCAGCCGACACATCATCCTGCACGCAGCAGTGTATCGCCTTCTAAAGCTCCGGGAAACCCGACAATATTTTGCCGCTTCATTTTTGAAGCATATCTTCGTTTATGAATCACATTTTCATTCATGAAACATATTTTCATCTGTGAAACACGCTGCAATTCCGAAAATCGTTTCCCAAATCTAAAGCTTAGATCAGATCTGTGCTCCCTTGCCCACATAAACGGGGTAATTCTTGGAGCCTGTCAAAATCTTGCCGTCGGTGATATTTACTATCTTATCGGTTATCATGCATTCAACATGGCAGTTCTTGCCGATGACCGAATCCTGCATGATGATCGAATCCTTGATAACAGTACCCTTGCCCACCTTAGCGCCTCTGAAGAGAATGGAGTTCTCCACAGTGCCCTCGATAATGCAGCCGTCGGCAATAAGGGAATTTTTAACGTTTGCGCCGATTGCAAATTTAGCGGGAGGGTTATCTCTTATCTTGGTATAAACGGGAGCGTTTTCGAGGAAGAGCTTCTGCCTCGAAGCGGTGTCCAGCAGCGCCATATTGGCGTCATAATAAGTCTTTATGGAGGTTATCTTGGAGAAGTAACCGTCATGCTTATATGCCATTATCTTGTACTGGCCGCACTTACCCTGGAGAATGCTCTTGGCAAAGCTGTAAATTCCCTGTGCCGCCCCGTCCATCACAATGCTCATAAGGAGATCCTTAGAGATTATGTAGCTGTTGAGAGCCACATTGCACTCGCCGCTTATCTGGGGATTGATGAGAACGTTGTTTATCCTGCCGCTCTCGTCAATACCGAAAACATTGCTGCGTGCAGCGTCGTCAAGGGTAAGGTTTGACGTGGAGTAAACTGCCGTGATATCCGCTCCGCTCTTTACATGAGCCTCAAAAACAGCATTATAGTCAAGGCTTGTTACCACATCGCAGTCGGTCATGATAACGTAGTCCGCATCGGAGCATTTGATAAAGTCGGAAATGCCGTAGAGGGCTTCAAGTCTGCCTCTGTACATACCGCTGGAGGTGCTGCTGAAAGGGGGCAGCAGGTGCAGACCGCCGTTCTTTCTTGCCATATCCCACTCACGGCCGGAGCCTAAGTGGTCAAGCAGGGACTGGTAGTTGGACTTTGTGATAACGCCCACCTCGGAAACGCCCGAATTTACCAAATTTGAAAGGGTAAAATCTATCAGTCTGTACCGTCCGCCGAACAGAACCGAACCCATAGTCCTCTGGCGGGTAAGCTCGGGGATAACGTCCTCGTGCATATTGGCGAAAATAACGCCGAGAATTTTCTTATTTAAACTCATTTTTAATTAACCTGCCTTCTTCTCATTTATTCATACGTAAGCTTGTAAGGATATTTACCGAACTTACTTTCTTAAATCGGGAACCATTTCCTTGGGTCCGACCTTTTCGCCGGATTTAACGGTGATCTTATGACCTATTACCGCAATGCCCCAGTCGTCGCGGTTGGGGACGGTCTCGGGACGTGCGCCTATCTGCGCTCCCGATTCTATAACGCAGTTTTCGCCAACTATAGCGTATTCTACCACTGCGCCCTCCTTGATAACGGAGCCGGGCATAATAATGGAGTCGGTAACAACAGCGCCCTTTTCAACGGTAACTCCCTCGTAGATAACGGAGAAGTTGATATTTCCGTCGATAATGCAGCCCTCGGAGATCATAGAATCCTCAACATTGGCGTCGGGACCTATGTACTGAGGCGGCAGCACGGGATTTCTCGAATACATCTTCCAGTCGGGATCGTAAAGGTCGATTGGGATGTTGGGATTCAGAAGATCCATATTTGCTTCCCACAGGGAGTCGAGAGTTCCTACATCCTTCCAGTAGCCGTCGAACATATATGCTACCAGCTTCTCCCCTGCCTTCATCATGTTGGGGATAATGGCCTTGCCGAAGTCCTTATCTTCCTCGGGGTTGTTCTCATTGTCGATAAGATACTGACGGAGCTTAGACCATGTGAAGATATAGATACCCATGGAAGCGAATGTGGAGCGGGGATTCTTGGGCTTTTCCTCAAAGTCGATGATGTTGTTGTCGTCATCGGTTATCATGATACCGAAACGGGAAGCCTCCTCCAAGGGAACGTCCTGAACGGCAATTGTCGCAACAGCGTTCTTGTCCTTATGGAACTGAAGCATATCGCTGTAGTCCATTTTATAGATATGGTCGCCCGAAAGCATTACCACATATTCGGGATTATAGCGGTCAATAAAGGGGATATTCTGATAGATAGCGTTTGCAGTACCCTTGTACCACTCAGCGCCCAGAGCGGTCTGATAGGGAGGCAGAGCATGAGCGCCGCCGTACTGCTTGTCGAGATCCCAGGGCTGACCGTTTCCGATATAATCGTGGAGCACCAAAGGCTGATACTGGGTCAGCACGCCCACCGTGTCAATACCGGAATTTACGCAGTTGGAGAGAGGGAAGTCTATTATCCTGTACTTGCCTCCATAAGGTACGGCAGGCTTTGCCATATCCTGTGTAAGGGCATATAAGCGGCTGCCCTGCCCGCCTGCCAGAAGCATTGCTACGCATTCTTTTTTAGTGTACATCTTGTAAACCATTCCTTTCAGAGCTTTATAAACTTGCGGTTAATTTAATACATTTTCCGCTTTATTTGATAGCTTGTTGTTTAAGAGGGATCCTTGGACTTGTCGTCTTTACGGCTTCTTGTTTTGGTAGTGCCGGTCTTTGCCGCTTTAGCCGTTCCCGACTTTTTCGTCTTTTTGGTTTCGGCGGACTTCACGCTGACGGAAGGATTTGAGGTCTCCGCTTTCTTTGCGGGTCTGCGCCCTCTCTTGGGGGTATCCTTTTCGGTAGAACCCTCTATGTCTATTATCTGGGGACCGACTGTTTTCTTCCTGCCCTTGGGCGGGATGTACTTGAAGTACATAGCCGAAAGTCCCGGTATTGTAAGTGAAATGGAATAATCGCAGCCGTGCATTGAAAATTCCTTTGATTTTACCTTGCCGTTGTCCACTTCTCCCGAGCCGCCGAATTTAAGGTCGTCGGTGGAGAACACCTGTTCATATACGCCGTCATAGGGAACGCCTATTTTATAATCTGTCCTTGTAACGGGAACAAAGTTCGCCACAACGATTATCTCCGAGATCTTTTCCGGGTCGGTGTCGTCGATACGCCTGAATGCGATAACGCTTTGAGTGTAATCGTCCGCCACTATCCATTTGAAGCCCGTCCAGGAATCGTCGTTTTTCCACATTGGCGTGTTTTCAAGGTAGAAGTGATTTATTTGCTTGAAGAACTCATGCATTTTATTGTGAGCCTCAAACTGCAAAAGCAGCCAGTCAAGCTCTTTTTCATAATTCCACTCGATTATCTGTGAAAGCTCCGTGCCCATGAAGTTGAGCTTTTTGCCCGGGTGCGCCATCATATAGGCGATGAACGCTCTGTCCGAGGCAAATTTTCCCTCCAGCGTGGGGCTGCTCATTTTCCCTAAAAGGGAAGCCTTTCCGTGAACAACCTCGTCATGGGAAATGGGGAGAATGTAATTCTCGCTGAAAGCATAGAAGAAGGAGAATGTCAGCTTGTTGTGACCGCCCGCCCTGTAAATGGGGTCGGTGCGCATATAGTCAAGAGTATCGTTCATCCAGCCCATGTTCCATTTGAAGTTAAAGCCCAATCCTCCGATATCCGCAGGCTTTGTTACCATAGGCCATGCAGTGGATTCCTCCGCTATCATCAGCACGTCGGGATTTCTTGAGAACACCGCCGTGTTGAGCTTTTGCAGGAATTCTATAGCCTCGTAGTTTTCATGACCGCCGTCCTTATTCGGCCTCCACTCCCGCCTGTCGTAGTCAAGGTAAAGCATGGAAGCCACAGCGTCCACACGCAGACCGTCCAAATGGAATTTCTCTATCCAGTACACGGCATTTGAAATAAGGAAGCTCCTTACCTCGCCCTTGCCGTAGTCAAATACTCTTGTTCCCCATGCAGCGTGCTCACGCTTTAAGGGGTCGGTATATTCATAGCAGCAGTCACCGTCAAACTCAAACAGCCCTGCCGAATCCTTCGGGAAATGAGCGGGTACCCAGTCAAGGATAACGCCTATGCCGTGGCGGTGGAAAATGTCGATCATTTCCATAAATTCCGCAGGCGTACCGTAGCGGGAGGTGGGGGCGTAGTAGCCTATTACCTGATAGCCCCATGACCCGTCAAAGGGATATTCCGCCAAGGGCATAAGCTCCACATGAGTGTAGCCCATATCTTTTAAATACTCCGACATTTCCTCGGCGAATTTAACATAACTGAACGGCGAGCCGTCCTCATACTGCCGCCATGAGCCCAAATGCGCCTCGTAAATATTCATAGGACTTTTATAAACGTTGACCTTTTTCTTATGTTCAAACCATGCCTTATCCTGCCACTTATAGCTGTCCAAATCAAAATATTTGGTAGCGGTATTGGGGCGCAGCTCCATGTGTGCGCCGTAAGGGTCTGCCTTGTCCACCACGCTGCGGTGAGCTGTCTCCACGCTGTATTTGTAGGTAAAATACTGCTCCACATTTTCGACAAAGGTCTCCCAAACGGTTTTATCGCTCAGGCGGTACATGGGATTTTTTGTTCTGTCCCAATTGTTGAAGTCACCCACCAGTGAAACGGATTTTGCATTCGGCGCCCATACTCTGAAATACACGCCCTGCTTGCCGTTCTTCACGCCCTTGTGCGCTCCGAAGAAGTTGAAAGCCTCATGATTGTTGCCTTCATGGAACACAAACAAGGGGAATTCGTAATCTCCGATAGGATTTGTGTTGTTTTGGCTGTTTTTGCTCATATGATCTACTGCCTTTCGTTCTTTTCCCCGCCAAAAATATGCTTTGGGGAATTGTTGACCGTGCATAATATAGTATGCCCATTTTCTACTAACAATATTTTAACATATTACTCCCTAAATTGCAAGGGGTGTTGTAAAAGTTTTACAATTCTCACTGTTTGAGGGTGGGTCTTTTGGTAATATGTAACAAAAATTACTGATTTTAAGTATGAATAAAAGGTGTAATTTTTGAACTAAAACGTTTACTGTCGGAGGCAGGAGGAGAATTGGATAAAATTTTTTCTTATTTTTTTGATATTCATTTTTATTTTTGCGAAAATTTTTTATGTTTATCCGAAGAATTTTCGAGGGATTTTTTTGCCCTGTTTTGGGAGAAATTTTTTGATTTTTTTACCACTATATGCTCAAACGTCGCTAAGGCTTTGTTTCCCCTCATGCGCCGGGGAAATGGCTTTGTTCCTCTCACACGCCGAGGAATGGGCTTTGCTCCCTCTCATACGCCGAGGGAGTGACTTTGTCCCCTACCATGCCGTGAACCAGCTTTGTTCCCCTGCCACGCCGGGGCTGCTTTGTGTTGATGTAAATGAATTTTGAAATGCGTTTATTTGTTGGCGATTGTGAGTTGCCTGTATAAATGAAATGTGACTTTGTTTGTGAAATGCTTGACTTTGCAAACGACTGTAAGTTGCCGTCCAAAGGGACAACCTCTTGGTTTATAAGTAGGGGTTTATTTAGGATGTGTTTATGATTATTATGGTGTATCATGTTTTTTATGGGTAAAAGATTTACCGATTTTACAAAGTTTGCATTTAACACTTATGTAAAATAAGTTAGCCAAAAAATACTTTAATTAACAGACAAAGCCTTTAAATAATTATTGGCACAGGCTTTTATTTTACTTAACGCTTTACACAGTAAACCAACGTGTTTTTTGGCTAATTTAACTTGCATTTGCTAAAATGCCAAAGCATTTCAAAACTTGAAAGTCCCCTACCATACAATAACGCAATTCAAGCTAATCATCACTAACAACAAAAAACA
>CAMWLD010000059.1 GCA_947175005.1 uncultured Ruminococcus sp.
AACGCAAACAAAATTAACGGATAATTCTCCAGTCTCCGTTAGGAGAACGTCGGGAGGTGATAAAATGGACGATAAAATAACCGCTGTGATTTTCCCTTCCTCGTATTTCGGCAAAACAAATGTTGATGAGGAATTTGCCCTCGAATACCGCAGTGCCGCGGAAAACGGAATGTTTGAAACGATACTGTTTGACCAAAGTAAATGGTTTGATGAGGGACGGATTAGTCTTACGGGCGGGGGAGAGTGCAGGGCTTTATACAGGGGCTGGATGATGAAGCCCGAGGAATATTCACGGTTTTATGAGGCTTTGGGGCAGCGGGGCGTCAGGCTTGTCACCGCCCCCGAGGCGTATGAACGTTTTCATATTTTCCCCAATATTTACGGAAAATTTTCCGAGGATACTCCGAAGATGATGACCGTCCCTCCGGGAGGCAGATATGACCTTGCGCAGATAAAGGCGCAGCTGGGGCGGTTTATGGTAAAGGATTATGTTAAATCGGTAAAGGGCACGGATTTTCCCAAATATTTTTCTGCGGACGTCACCGAAGAGGAATTCGGGCGGCAGATGGAAATTTTTTATAAGTACAGGGGCAATTTGCTGACGGGCGGGCTTTGCTTTAAGCAGTATGTCGACCTTATGAAGTACGGCGAGCATACAAACGAATGGCGGGTGTTTTATCTTTTTTGCAATGTGCTGTCAAGGTGTCCCAATTCGGGCGGACCGAATTACGCCCCCGCACCGCCCGATGAGCTTGTGAACAAGTACAGCGCTCTTGATTCTCCTTATTATACGGTGGATTATGCAGAGCTTGCAGACGGCTCATGGAAAGTGCTTGAAGCGGGGGACGGCAGCGTTTCGGGGCTTTCTCCGGGGCAGGATATGGGAGCGTATTTCCGCGGGATAAAAATATTGGCAGGATGATATTTTCGTCCTGCCAAATTTTTTTATTTTATTTATATTCGTCCTCTCCGAACAGTGCACGGTAATAATCGTAATTTACTGTCTGCTTGGAGAAATATATTTTGTTTTTAACAATGTTGTTTATTTCGGTTACATATTCCTTTGAGTAAGCATAGCCGTCGGCAGCGGTGAACTGTTTTGTCTTTGAATCGTACCGTCCCTTGTCGGTCGCCCAGCTTAGGTTGTTCCACACCACAAGCGGAGGGGCGTCGGAGAACACGTCCCGCCCTACCATAAGCCTTGAATCAAACTCCAGTCCGAATAAATTGTACAGGGTAGGCACAATATCCAGGCTGTAGGTCGGTTCGGAAATTTCGCAGGCAAATTCCTTGCGGTCGTTTTCCAGGCAGCCCGACCATAAAATCCAGGCGTTGCGGTCCTTTTCCCAGGGGGCAGAGTGCTTATAGCCGTACAGGTCGCTTAGATAGTCCTCGGAATTGCCGTAGGTGGTGCTTTGCTCCAGTCCGTATGGGTAGTGGTCGGCGGTAATGCAGATGATCGTATTGTCTGCTATTCCTGCTTCCTCCAGTTTCTTTATCAGCATTTCCATTGCCTTGTCAACTTCCATTTGATAGCAGAAATAATAGTTTGTCTTGTCCTTGTATTTATTCCCGAAAACCTCCCGGACACGGGCAAGATTTTCCTTTACCTTTACATTGTCCGCCTTGTAGCTGAAATGTCCGCTGACGGTCATGTAATAAAGGCTGAAGGGCTGCTTGTCTAGGTAAAGATCGACGGTTTTGTCGATCATTGCGGAATCCTCCGAATATTTTCGGGTGATATTTTCAAGTCCGCTGCCGAATGCCAGGAAATCGTCATAGCCGAGATTTTTATGGGTAAGGTTGCGGCTGTAATAATCATAGTTTCCGTTGTGGAATGCACAGCTTGCGTAACCGAGCCTTTGCAGGCCGTTGCCAAGGGTAAAATAATTGTTGTTATCGGCTATTTTCTGCATACTTTCCAGTCCGCTTTCGGGGACAAGTCCTGTAACAAAGGAAAATTCTCCCGTGGTGGTTGAGCCGCCCCAGGTGGGCTGGTAATAATCGGAAAAATATATGCCGTTATGGGTCATGCGGTAAAGGGTAGGGGTAAGCTCCTTGTCAATTGCTGCGTCGGAGAATGCCTCGGCGCAGATGAGTATAAGGTTTTTACCCTTGAACAGCCCTGTATACATATTTTTATTGGACGGGGTCAGGGACTGAACATATTTATTAAGATCGGCGACGGTGCTGTTGGGGTTTCTTGCATACGCTCCGTCGAAATCTATTGCCATAACATTATCCCCTATTTCGGCAAGGGCTGCAAGCTCCTCTTCATTGGGCGCTTTCGGGGGAATGGGGGTAGGCTTGTCTGTTTGCGGCTCGTTCTTTTCGGGGGTCGTCTGCCCGGTCTCGGTTGGAGCTTCCTCATGAGGAGGTTCATTATTATGGGAAGTCCCGAGAGTGGGAGTGGTTGCAGCGCCAGTTGCGCCCAGTGTCAAGGGTATGTCGGGCTTGTCGGGCATGCCCAATTCACCTGATTTTCCGAGAGTTACGGGGAGGTTTACATTTGGAGAGACTGCGGGCACTGCGTCCGGTTTATCGGCTGTTTCCGATTTGCCGAGGGTCAGATTATCCCCTGCCGCAAAAACAAAGCCTGTATCGTTTTCCGCCCCGGGTGTGCCCGAAATATTCAGCCGCACAGCTGTAAGCAGACCGAAGCTTTCCGTCCGCATGGAAAAATCGTCCCCGAAGTCGGAGGAATTGTCTAAAATAAGTGTTCCTCCGAAAAACATTCCCACCGACAAAACAGCGGAAACTGCGGGGCAGATGAGTTTGCTTTTTTTGGTGACAAGTTTTGAGGAAAATATCCCGTAAACAATGGCAGGGGCAAGAAACAGCAGTATCTGAGGGATACCGCCGATGATCGCTGCTGCCAGGTTATCGGCATAATTGGTGAGTACCCCTTTAGCCCCCGAAAACAGGGAGGCGGGGGACATATAGCTTTGGAAATTTTTCTTTACCAGCGCTTCGGCGGTGTAGGCAAGTCCGATTACTGCGGCTGTTATGGTTGTGCAGACCCTGTTTGCCTTGGGCGGCAGCAGGGATAATGCCGCAGACAGGAACAGGCCTGCGGAAATTCCGAAAAGGAGCGCATAGCCGTATCCCCCGAAGCCCTCTCCGCCGAAAGCCCGAAGCAGGGCTTCAAAATATACGAGGCAAAAGGGCAAAAAAAGCATTTGCAAAATGGCCGAAAAAATGTCACCGGTTTTTTTCATTTTATGTAAAGTCCCCTTTAATGATTTAGCGATATACAGCGATATATCGGCGTTTTTTGATATGTGCTGCATTATTTATTATATACCATTGGGGGTGGTGAGTCAAGACAAAACCGTGATTTTTGAGTGACAATTTATTGTGCGGACAAGGAGGATTTTTTGGTGAAATATACTATGGGGGTCGGGGGGTATATCAAGTGCACAAAACCGCAAAATGAAGTAACGGGTGGGTTGTCGCTTTACTTTGGTTGAACCTGTCAGTGATTTCGCCCTTGCGGGCGGCAGCATGAAACGTGCAACGTTCGTTGCACGTTTCTATGCTGCACCGCCGCCCGACGTGGGTTGCTCGGTTATTTTGACTTTACTGTGTATGACGTTAGTTTGCTTGACCCCTTTTCTTGTCGTCGGGCGGCGGCTGTTAGAGGGGGCTCCGCCCCCCGTCCCCCGCAAGGGCGCTGCCCTTGACCCGCCAAAGGGTCAAGGACCCTTTGGAAACCCGAGTGTTGTGAGTACTCTTGTAAGCTTTAATGTGCGGGTAAAGCGTTAATTCTCTTGCTTCTTGCTTCTTATTCTCCTGCCTCCGGCAGCTTAAACGCTCTGCGCCATGCAAAGCTTATAATACAAGCCTTTCTTCTTCATCAGCTCATCATGAGTTCCGCACTCGGAGATTCCCTTTTCGGATATATACATTATCTTATCACAACTCCTTATGGTGGAAAGTCTGTGGGCTATAATAAAGGAAGTGCGCCCTTTGAGCAGATGGTCTATACCGCTTTGTATGTATCGCTCGGTCTTGGCGTCAATAGATGAGGTCGCTTCGTCAAGCACCAGTATTTTCGGGTCGGCAAGTATTGTTCTTGCAAAGGCTATCATCTGCCTCTGCCCTTGTGACAGCGACGCACCGCGCTCGTTCACCTCGGTGTCAAAGCCGTTTGGCATTTCCTCTATAAATTCGTCCGCGCCTACAACATGACACGCCTGCCGTACCTCTTCATCTGTCGCTCCGGGACGGCCGTAGAGAATATTCTCCTTTATTGTTCCGCTGAATATCACGCTGTCCTGAAGCATTATCCCCATCTGCGAACGCAGTGACCGCAGTGTAAAATCAGTTATATCCCTCCCGTCAATAAGCACCTGCCCGTCATTCACGTTATAGAACCGTGAAATAAGATTTACAATAGTGGTTTTTCCCGCCCCTGTAGGGCCTACAAGTGCAATACTTTGCCCTGCCTTTACGTCAAAGGAAAGGTTCTCCAGCACGTTTGCTCCCTCTTCATATGCGAAGGTGACGTTTTTAAAGGAAACATCTCCTTTTATTTCGGGCATTTCCCCTGCGTTTTCCTTGTCGGTAACGGTCACGGGTTCGTCCATGGTCTCGAAAATTCGTTCCAGATATGCAATGGTGTTCACAAAGGTGTTGTACAGCTGGGAAAGGTTCATTATAGGCTGCCAGAAACGCCCTGCATAGCCTGTCATGGCAACTATCGTTCCTACGGTTATTCCCATTTCGGGGGCAACGACCATAAGACCCACAAAATATATCGCCGAGGAAACGCATATGGAAATAACGTCCGCCACAGGCCACACCGCCTGGGAAAAATAGATCGCTCTCATCCATGCCTTGCGGTATTCTATTGCCAGTCGGTCGAATATTTCCTCGTTTTCCGCTTCACGGACAAAGCTGCGTGTAATGCTTACCCCCACCAGTCCCTCATGTAGGTATGCGTTAAGGTTGGAGGATTTGTTGGAGACTCTTTGCCACGCCCGTCTCTGCGCCTTTTTAATGGCTATCATGAACGCTGCAAAAAAGGGCACGCCCGCCAATACCACAGGGGCAAGCTGCGGGCTTACCGCAAACATAAAAATGCATATGAAGATTATGTTGAATATCTCCAGCACAAAGGTGATAAGTCCGTTTGACAAAAGGTCGGAAACGCTGTTTACATAGTTTATGACCCTTGTGAGAATCTTTCCGTGGGGGCGGCTGTCGTAATACTCAAAGGGAAGCTTCTGCAAATGCTCGAACAGATCACGCCTTATGTCGTATATCATATTCTGCCCCGCTTTTGTCATTATCCTCGAACTGAGGGCGGAAAAGCCGACGCTTGCGATTATGGATAAAAGCAGCAGCCCTGCCAGCAGCAGCAGTTCTTTTCTGTCCCCCGCAGGAATGGTGACGTCCAGCGCATACTGGGTTATAAGGGGGGAGCAAAGCCCGATAACAGCGGCTGTTACGCTGACTATCATAGCCGTTATGACCGACCCTTTATACCGCCCCACATATTTGAGCGCACGGGCAAAATGCCGTATGTCAAAGGGGGTCTCAAGGGTCTCGTCTATATCGAATTTATTTCTTGCCATTTATTTTCACTCCTTTTGATAGGACTTGAAATTTTTCTTACTTTTGCAGATCGTAGACCTCTTTGTAATAGCCCTTACGCTTTGAAAGCTCCTTGTGAGTGCCTATATCCGCAATTTTTCCGTCCTTTAATATGATTATCTTGTCGGCGTTTTTGGCGGAGGAAATACGCTGGGCAATGATTATCTTGGTGCATTCAAAGTCCAGATTTTCAAGGCTGTTCTGAATGTACCTTTCTGTTTCCATATCCACCGCCGAGGTGGTGTCGTCAAGAATAAGCACCGCAGGGCGCACAGCCATTGCCCTTGCCAGGGAAATTCTCTGCTTCTGCCCTCCCGAAAGTCCCACGCCGCGCTCGCCGATAATAGTATCATAGCCGTCGGAGGTCTCTCTGATAAAGTCGTCCGCTGCCGCAAGAACGGCGAATTTATGCACTTCCTCTTCGGGCATATCGCTTCGCCCGAAAGCAATGTTCCCCTCAATGGTGTCCGAAAACAGCAGCACGTCCTGCTGCGCCTCGCCGATATTCCGCCGCAGCTCATGCAGCTTCATCATACGCAGGTCTGTCCCGTCCGCCAGCACCTTGCCCTTGTCGGGGTCGTAAGTCCGGGAGATCAAATTCACAAGTGTGGTTTTGCCCGAACCTGTGGGGCCCATTATCGCGACGGTCTCCCCGGGTTCTATTTTAAAGGAAATGTCCGATAACACGGGATTTTTCTTGTCATAGGAAAAGGAAACGTTTTTGAATTCGATTCCGCCTTTTAGCCTCTCGGGGTGCTCTGCGGCGTCCGCGCGGTCGGTAATAAGGGGACTTGCATAGTAAATTTCGATTATCTTGTTAAGGCTTGCCACGAACCGCTCCAGATCGTTGATAATACTGCCCAGCATTCTCATAGGGTTGCTCATTGTCCAGATAAGCCCCGAAAACGCTGTGTATTCGCCAACTGTTATCCTGCCGCTTATAACGAACATTCCTCCTGCAAGAAGCTGAACAACAGCCAGTCCCTGTGCCGTTACCTCGATAAAGGGGTAAAATTTCAGCCAGGTAAGGGAGGTCGTCTTGTTTGCCTCGGAGTATTCCATGTTGAGCTTATCGAATTTATCCTGCTCGAAATTCTCCCGTGCAAATGCCTTTACCACACGGTTTCCCGAAATATTCTCCTCGGCGACCGTGTTCAACCCGGAAAGCTTTTCACGCTGTACGACATACTTTGGACCCATTACCTTTCTTAGCCTCATGGTAATGGCGAAAATTACAGGGGTCAGCGCCATCATGCACAGCGCCATAAGCCAGTCAATGGAGAAAAAGAAGAACACTGACGCCGTGTACAGCACAATGCACTCCAGTATTGCCTTGATTATCCATGCGATAGTGTGGCGCACCATGTCCAAATCGCCGCTGATACGGGTCATAAGGTCGCCTGTGCGGTTTTTGTCAAAAAAGTCCGAGTCCTGCCGCTGGACGTTGGCAAACAAATGATTCCTCACCCTGTAGACTATCCCCTGGGAAGCCTTTTCATAGCAAAGCCCCGAGGTGTAGGTGATAATTGTCCGCAGCACCGTAAAGCCTATCATTGCAGCCAAAAGCCATATAAGCCCATTGGGGTTGTTGGCAAGATTTTCCGCCGCCGATTCCCCGTAAATGTATTCGTCAACTATGCGGCTGCTGTAGTGGGGGGTGATTATGTACATTGACTGGCGAATTATCGTCATTATCAGAGCGCAGATATACACCGCCCTGTAACCCTCCAGATTTTTCCAAAGCCATTTTATCTGAAACATATTTTTATAGCGCCTCCGTTTCCGTGCTGTGCTCTTAAACCGCTATGCGCAGCCGTTTAAAAGGCAATTTAAAATAAAACGATCTCGTCAGTTTCCTGCAAAAACAAAGCTATTCCGTCAATGTATCATAGCAATTTTCAAGCGTATAAATTCTGCGTTTTAAAAGTCTTTTGCAAGTATATCACCATGGAGAAAAATATAATATAAAAAAATCCCTAAAAAATTGTAAATTTCGATTTTTAATTTGACATCTACAGTACTTCATATGTCCCGTAAACGGTGAAAAAACGCTTGTCAAGCCGATTTCGGGCGGCAGGACAAGCACTTTTATTAACGGTAAATTTACAATTTTAATAAGATTTGATTACAGATAAGCTTTTATCCCCTTGAGGTCAGGAATTTTATTGCGCGTTCAATGCTGTCCTTGGAGTTTCCCCAGTCGGCGTCCTTGCCCGTGTTGCGGTAGTCGTACATGGAGCAGTATTTGGACACGTCCTCGTAAAGGGTGAGGATATATTTTTCCGTCAGCTCGCCGCAAAGGGCATTGAAGCCCTCGGCCTCCTTTGGGGATAGATATGAGGGGGAAAGGCTTGTCAGCAGGTCAAAGTGGGGCAGGCAGATATATTCCTGTTCACGCATTTGCGCTGCGAAATCCTCCTTGCCGTACATCTCGAAAAAGGTACGCATAAGCCGCTCCATTCCCCAATCCACCTTTTCGCAGACAAAGCAGCTTTCGTTTATTTCGGAAAGCTTTTTCTTGCGTGCATTTTTCGGCTCAAAGAGCTTTTTTCGGGAGAACAGCTTGTTATGGGTCTCGTCCAGATGAGTTTGCAGCATAAGCGCCAGAGAAAGGCGGTTTTTCTGTTTGAGCATTTGGGCAAAGTGCGTAGAGCAAAAACCTGCACGGTTGGTTTCGATACGTACATCCGGCTCCATCATGGCAGCACCCATAATATATTCAACAGTTCGCCGCTCCAGCATATCCCGCATTCGGCAAATGGGGCAGCCTTCTTTTGGTTCTAATATTTCGCTGATAGGAATTGTCAGAATACTTTCACGCATAATGGTTAGCTCCTTTGTTAGAGGGATAGAGGATGTGGTTTTTATAACAGTTCATAAAATTCCGGCCTCTGGCAGGGCAGCACTTTCTTGCCTCTTGCTTCTTGCCTCCGGTCAATACTCCAGCACGCTTCCGCCCACAAACTCCCTTATGAGCGAATCTCCGGGAAGCGCGTCAAGGTCAATTGGAGAGGTATCCCGCAGGAAACGCAGGATCTCGCCGCAGTCGGGAAAGCTGTCCAGCTCGTGGGACAGCAGCTCGGCGTTCAGCTCGTCCAGCAGAACCGCCCTATAGACCGACGGTTCGTATGCCATAAAGGTGTCCACGTCAAAATCAGCTCTGTGCTTATGGGGCAGTATGTACATCTCTTCCCCTCGGGAAACGCTTTCGGACATGGCGAAAATATCCCTGTAGCTTCTTTTGCGGAACAGTCTGTCACGGCAGAGCCGCCGCATGAGCCGCACCTGCTTTGGGCGCAAAAGCGCGCCGTCCTCCGCTCTCAGTCCTGTGCGCACTGACACGTACAGCCCCAGGGAGAAATCCTCCGCATGGCCTGTGACCATGGGGTTAAGGGCGTGAATGCCTTCGATTATGATTATTTCGTTTTTATGCCGCTTTACGGGGGTGGATTCCCCTCGGGACTGGGTGGCGAAGTCAAAGCGGGGCATTTGTATTTCCTCGCCCTCCGCCAGCATTTTCAGGTGGCTTGAAAACAGGGGGATATCCAGCCGCAGTGGGGATTCAAGGTCTATCTGTCCGTTTTCGTCCCGGGGCAGGTCTTTTTCGCTTTCTTTCGTTATGGGCAGGAAATAATTATCCATGGAAAGGGTGTGGACATTTTTGCCCCACTCCCGCAGCTTGCCGCATATCCGCAGGGCGGTTGTGGTTTTTCCCGACCCGGACGGCCCCGAAAGGAGCACCATTGGTTTATCGGGTTTGTCCGCTATCATTCGGGCGGCTTCTTCTATGTAGGCGGAGTAGTTGTCCTCGGCGATCTGTACCAGCTCGTCGGGCGCTCTCACGGCTTTTTTGTTTATGGTGGCAAGTCGGGCAAATTTTTTCATGTTCTCACCGGTCTTTCTTGTGGTTTTTTTATTTGGGGAATTTTGTTAGGTTTGGTGTGCAAGGAAAATTTTACAAGCTCCGATCCTCTAACTTCCGGTGTCTGTCAGCGACTTCGCCCTTACGGGCGGCAGCATGAACGCACGGCATTCGCCGCA
>CAMWLD010000060.1 GCA_947175005.1 uncultured Ruminococcus sp.
CTCTATCTCCATATCCCCTGCAAATATTACGGAAATATCCCCAAGGCTGCTGTCGGAAATTTTCACTCTTATGATCTTTTCTCCCGACAGGCTATCCCCTGCATACTCCACTATGCCGTTTACCTCGGGGGCAAGGACAAAGTGATTTTCATTTTCCAGAACCAGGGTGGTCATGACCGATGAGGTTTCCGTTTCATAATAGTGGACTTGCTCAAAGCCGCCTGTTTCGCTCTCGGAGGTGAAAATTTCGGAAAGAGTGCAGCGCCCCGGTTCGGTACTGAGTGATGAATGTTCGGAAAGATATGCCCTGCCGCTTTCGGAAAAAAATTCCTCCAGTCCCTTTTGCAGCGCTTCGTCGGAAACAACTGCTGTGCTAACGCTGCCGCCCGTTCTGTAGTAAACGGTACTGTCGGCAGACTTCTCTATGATATTCAGCAGATCGGCATAAACGTCCGGATCCATTTCCCAGTTCGGTTCGGCTTCACTTTCATTGATCTTACGGATACATTTGCCCTCGGAGTCGGCAAGATATGCCGTTTCTTCATCTCCGTTATGCCCTATAATAATGGGCATGATATATTCGCTGCCTATCTGAAGCTCATCGTAAACGCCGATACTTCCTCCGAAAGTGCAGTGAACAGTCATAATATTCCCCTGCTCCGACAGCAAGGGTGTGACGTCCGCCTTAGAATAAAGCTCGGCCGCGAAAATTTCGTAAATTATATCGCCTGTGCTGTCGTCATAGCTTTTGTCACAGACTGTGCCCGTCAGAATAATATCGGAGGTGGACATAACATCTGCATACATACTGTCCACCGCCACAGACCTTACAGCTGCGCCCGAAACAGAGGGTATCACACTGTAATCGAACTTGTCGAGCACCCGAAGTGCCTCTGCTTCCTCGGAAAGCAGGGCGATCTCGTCTTCGTATGATAGTACCACATCGGGCTCGGTAGCAACGATCACATCAGCCCCGCCGACAACAGTAACCGCGGTAGTCACAGCAGCGGTTGTTGCCTCTATATCATCACCGGTTGAAAGCTCGCCCAAAGTAGGCATACCGCCCCTTGAGACCGCAGACAGCGCCGCTCCTGCCGCTATCATCACGGCAGCCGCCGTAACAAGACTGACCAGTGTATGTCTGCCGCCGCGGGCTTTTCTTATGCGCTTTTTTGCCCGAAGCTCCCCATTCTCAAAAACAAAAAGGCTGTCAAATTCGGCAGGCGCGCCCGCGTGTCTGTCAAAATCGTCTTTGTATCTGTTGCTGCCGCTCATACCGACTCCTCCTTCAGAAGTTTTTTTAATTTCTCACGGCCCCGCATTATCCGCACCCGCACCGTGGATTCGTTGATTTTAAGTATATCGGAAATTTCCTTTACATTGCAGCCCTCGTAATAGTAAAGGTGGATAAGCACCCTTTCTCTTTCGGGCAGCCGCATTACCGCTGTGAACAGATCGGATTCCTCGCCCAGATCCGCTTCGCAGCTTACCTCCTTTGCCTCTTCCAAAGAAAAGACTCTGCTGCGCCAGGAGGAACGCAGATAATTTTTGCAGGTGTTGGCGGTCACCGAAATGAGCCACCGCTTGTAGGCGTCGTCCCCCGTCAACTCGTCCATGCACTCATACAGCTTGAAGAAAACGTCCTGCATAACGTCGTTGGCGTCCTGGCTGTTTTTCATAAAGCTGTAGGCGACGGAGTAGACAAGTTTCTTGTATTCCTCAAAGATACGCCTGAATTCCTGCTGCCCGCTGTTGTCCTTTCCGTCCCTTGACGGCATTTGGTTCACCCCCAAGCGAGCCTTTACATAATAAACACTTAAAGGCTCAAAAATGTTACAGATATTTGTTTAAATTTTTGTGAACTTTTTTAGTTTTTTGATCTGCTTATTTAATTTATTCCCCTGATATGCTTTTTGGGGAACTGATTATCTAAAAAAACTGCTGTACATAACCGTTTTAAAAGCGTTTAAATCGGCATTTCCTTAATTATAACATAAAATTTCACTTTTGTCAAAAAATTTCACGGAACATTTTACTGCAATGAAGAATGAAGTATAATCAATTTGCTTTTGACCGATAATTTTATTTGTGCATAGCGCCAAAAATTTCATAATCAGTAATAATTTTGCATAAAGCTATTGACATATAAAGGAAATTATGCTACAATAATATACAGAGGCAATAATACAAATCTCTCATTGAATTATGTACGATCTCTCGCCGCAAAACCACATATATTAAAGCTTTTGCGGCGATTTCTTGTCCATAATTCTAATGGAAATTAGTATGGAATCATTCACTGGCGGCATTTTTCCCCGAAGCGCCGAAGGTCTCCGCCATAAGCCGCCTGTCGCAGACATATCCTCCGAGAAGCACAATTGTCATAAATATCCACACGATAGGCTCGGAAATCATCACACCGAAATATCCGAGGGCGGGGGCTGCGGCAAATGCCACTACCGCCTTGCCCACGCATTCAACAATGCTGCTTGCAACAGGCACTGCCTTTCTCCCAAGCCCTTGCAGGGAGTTCCGCATTGTCACCAGCACCGCAAGCACGAAATAAAAGGGCGTGTTTATCCGCATATAGCGTGACGCAAGGGAGATTATCTCGGTCTCCCCCTCTCCTGCGATGAATCCCACGATATAAGGGGATAAAATATAGCCTGCAGCAACTGCCACAGCCGACCATATCCACCCGAGGGCAACGGCGCTTTTTATCCCCCTGCCAACCCGTTCGGGACGGCCTGCGCCGATGTTCTGACTGCAATATGTGGCGCTGGCAGAACCCAGTGCGCTGTAGGGCAGCATAAGGATAGAGGTGATCTTACGGGCGGCGGTATGGGCTGCGATAACGGATGTGCCGAAATTGTTTATAGCACGCTGCAATATCAATGAACCCATTTCCACAATGGAGAACATCAGCGCCATGGACATTCCCATTCCCAAGAGTTCGGATATTTCCGAGGCGGTGAGCCCCCAGTCCGCCTTTTCGGGTATAAGCCACCTGAAACGCATTGCAATATACAACACACAAAGCAGGAATGACACCGTTTGGGAAATGACTGTGGCGTATGCAGCGCCCTTAACGCCCATGGAAAGGCGGGTTATGAAAAGCACGTCCAGTCCCACGTTTACAAGTGAGGAGAAAATAAGGAAAAGCAGGGGTGTAACGCTGTCCCCCACTGCCCGCAGAATGCCTGCCGCCATATTGTAAAGCATGGCAGAGGTCATAAAAATAAGGATTATGAAAATGTAGCTGTATGCCGCCTCGAATATTTCGGGCGGAGTGTCCAGAATCCGCAGAAAATCGCTTAGGAAAAGGCAGCTTATACCCGTAAGCAGTGCGGAAACGCCCAGTCCCAGCAGTATAGTGCCCGCCACGGCACGCCGCATTCTGGGCATATCTCCTGCCCCGAAAAACCTTGCGGTGACTATGGAAAAGCCGTTGGTAAGCCCCGACATAAATCCAATAAGAAGATTTGATATGTAGCTTGTTGACCCAAGGGCGGCAATGGCGTCAACGCCTATTGTCCTGCCCACGATGACCGTATCTATCATGCTGTAAAGCTGCTGAAACAGGCTGCCGATAACGATAGGCAGAGAGAAAAGCAGCAGTATTTTGACGGGTCTGCCTGTGGTAAGTTCTCGCATATATTTGCCCCCAAGGTTAATTAATAATTAATTCGCGATGTTTTATTGCTTTGAGCTAAATTTGCATTTATCATGTGCCGACAAATTTTGCGCACATTGTCAATGATATATTATCTCGGAGGATTTGTCAATATATTTTTTTGGTGAATAAAATTAAATTTGTATTATGAGGATTTTATGATAAATTTGCTGCTCTTGCCTCTTGCTTCTTAATCTCTTGCCTCTTGCAGCGCAAATTTTTGGGTCTCGGATATACGGCGGCTTATGAAACGGGAAATGTCTTTATACCGCATTTCTCCCAAAAGGGATATTGCGCTGTGCTCGGACATTACCCCGAATATTTCCTCATCTATTCCTTTAAGCTTTGAAAATTCCAGCCAATCAAAAGAGGTCACAAGCTTTAACTGCTCGATATGGCGGCTTTTAAAGGGTTTGCATTCGGCAATTTCGTAAAGACTGCCGGCGGGGCGGTCACAGCCGAGAGATGTACCGCTGTCGAATATGGGCGCTGCGCACTGCCATTTGAGAGTATCGGCGTCCCGAAGAATGCCGAAATTATTGAAGTGCCTGTCCTCGTTGGCTATTATGTAATCGAGAGTTATCATCATGTCAAGAGAATGAACTATATCGGCTATGCCGAATTCACGGCATATATTGACATAGTGGGTGTAAAAGCTAATGTGATTGGGCTTTTTGCGAATCTGCATGACCCGCCAAGCAGGAATGAATTCCGAGTTTTGCGAGGTGAAATTTTCGCATATGCTGTATGGCTGACCGTTCCGCCAGGTTACGGAATAGGGCACATGGGGAATGCCCAGCCTTGCCATGACCGCTGCGGCAATGGCTTCATTAAAGGGCTGGTAAAAATAAGGCGGCTCTCCCCCTTTAAGAAGAATGCGCTTGCCTTCCGATATTATCCACCTTTTCTTCAGGCAGCCGTCGGTGGCAATATCGGGAGAACGCAGGTCAAATCCCTCGTCCTTTCGGCATTCGTCAAACAGCATATCTCCTATATCACCGGAAAAATCATTATCGAAGAAGTTGACATTTTCCCAGGAAAGCTCGCTGAATATGGGCTTTATCCAATAATGATCCGCCAGACCGAGTCCCAGGCTGCCCTGCAAAAGGACTTTAGGTGATTTTGCGTTAAGCTTTTTCAATGCCGTTTTCAGCCCGGGACGGCATTCGGGAATAGCGCGGCTGCTCCACCACTCGTTAAGCCCGACAAGATCGGCTGCTCCGTTTTTGCAGCGAACACTTACGGGCAGGTGCTCAATGGAATAAGTGTTTATGATTTTGGAAACAGTTCCCGAAAAGCTGTTTATGTTAATATCCGCTACAGGAATATTTTTGTGCATTAAGGTGTAATTCATGAGATGTGCTCCTTTACAGTCGTTAAGTATATTATAGCGCATGGATGCGGTGAAGTCAATGATATGCCGGTGATTATTGCAAACCTCGTAAAGCATAAAAAGTGTATGGTAAGCCATAATTTGCGCAGGGCATATTTTTAAATGGAGACGACCTTTGAAAATATTATTCAAAATTTGCAGATGTGAACAGGATATTTTATTTTGGTAAATCTTAGAGAGGGCGCAAGAAAAATTTGGGAAATAATCTAAAAATTTACGGAAATGTAATGACAAACAGACGGAAGTGTGGTATAATAAATTATAAATATGCATTTGTAGGGCTGCCGAAAACGGCTGCCCGAAAACGGAGGTTTTGTTATTATGCTTACCGATATTGAGATCGCACGAAACGCCAAAATGAAGAAAATCACCGAAATTGCGGGGTCGCTGGGTATTGACTCCGAGGACATTGAATGCTACGGACATTACAAGGCAAAGCTTTCCGAAGAGCTTTACGCAAAAACCGCCGGCAGACCCGACGGCAAGCTTATTCTTGTGACCGCCATAAACCCCACCCCTGCGGGCGAGGGCAAGACCACGGTATCCGTGGGGCTGGCGGAGGCTATGGGCAGGATAGGGAAAAAATGCGTACTTGCGCTGCGCGAGCCGTCTCTTGGACCTGTGTTCGGCATAAAGGGAGGCGCTGCGGGAGGCGGATATGCCCAGGTAGTGCCTATGGAGGACATCAACCTTCATTTCACGGGGGATATGCACGCCATTACGGCTGCGAATAATTTGCTCTGTGCACTGCTTGACAATCATATGCAGCAGGGCAACGATCTGAAGATAGATCAGCGGCGGATAATGATAGACCGCTGCATGGATATGAACGACCGTGCGCTGCGAAATACCGTTGTGGGACTTGGGGGGAAGATAAACGGTATTCCCCGTGAGGACGGGTTCAGGATAACCGTTGCAAGCGAGGTAATGGCTATTCTCTGCCTTGCCCGTGACCTTGCCGACCTTAAAAAGCGGCTTGGAAATATACTGGTGGCGTACAATTTAAGCGGCGAGCCGGTTTTTGCCCGTGACCTTAAAGCGGAGGGGGCTATGACTGCACTGCTGCGTGACGCGATAAAACCCAATATGGTACAGACGTTGGAGAACAATCCAGTGCTTATGCATGGAGGGCCTTTTGCAAACATTGCCCACGGCTGCAACTCGGTAAGGGCTACAAAGCTTGCCTTAAAGCTTGGGGATTACTGCATTACCGAGGCGGGCTTCGGGGCGGATCTTGGTGCGGAAAAGTTCTGCGACATCAAGTGCCGCTTCGGCGGGATAAAGCCCGACTGCGCCGTTATTGTTGCGACCATAAGGGCGCTCAAATACAACGGCGGGGTGGCACGTGCCGACCTTTCGGAGGAAAATGTTCCTGCGCTGGAGGCGGGACTCTCCAATCTTAAAACTCACATTGAAAATATGCGCAAATTCGGGCTGCCCGTTGTGATTGCCATTAACAGATTTGCCACGGACAGCGAAGGGGAGATCAGGGCTGTGAAGAATTTCTGCGCTGTTATGGACGCAGAGGTCTCCTTGACGGAGATATTCGCAAAAGGCGGCGAGGGGGGCATTGATCTTGCCCAAAAGGTCTGCAAGGTCATTGAAACAAGGGGGGCGCAGTTTAGACTGCTGTATGACGAGAAGCTGCCCATTAAGGAAAAACTGGAGATTATTGCAAAGCGCATTTACCGTGCGGACGGGGTAATATACACTGCCCAGGCGGAAAAGGCGTTGGCGGAGATAAACAAGCTGGGCTTCGGGGACACGCCCGTTTGCGTAGCGAAAACGCAGTACAGTCTTTCCGACGACCCCACAAAGCTTGGCAGTCCCAGAGGCTTCAACATTACGGTTCGCGACCTTAAACTTTCGGCGGGGGCGGGCTTTGTGGTGGCGCTTACGGGAGATATTATGACCATGCCCGGGCTGCCTAAGGTGCCTGCGGCGGTGAACATTGACTGCGATGAGAACGGTAATATAAGCGGGCTGTTCTGATAGAGGCAAGAGGTTTAAGAGGCAAGAGGCAAGAAAGTGAGTGCCGGATAGATAATTCTTGCCTCTTATCCTCTTGCTTTATGTTAAGGAGGTATTTGGAGTATGACTGAAGAATCTTTGCGGTGGAATAGGTTTATTTATGAGGTTTGTTACAAGGATATATCGGAATTGTCGGACATTCAGAAAAAAGCTGTGCTTTGCTTTTGGTATGATGCGGAAATGTGCAGCGGAGGGCACAGCGGTTATTTTGACAACTGTCCCGAAGATGATCCCGATGAGGTTTATGAAGCTCTTCTGGAAATAGGAAACAAGGACATTGCCGATAATTACAGAAAAGCACTGACTGCCGAAGCAGAAGAGGACAACTATATAGAAACGGATAATGCCTTTTATAGCTTTTCTCCGGAACTTGCCCATTTGCTTCAGGAATATGTGGAGAACAATAAAAAGTATATATTCGGTGGATAAATTTTACCCTATGGGAGTGTATGAGAATGGACGATATATTGAAATTTGCGGACAGAAATGAATTCAGGAAATGGCTTGGGGAGAATTGCCGCGGGCATGAGGGTGTATGGCTTTTATTCGGCAAATCGGGAGGTCCTAAGACGCTGAAAGCGGCGGAGGCACTGGAGGAGGCGCTTTGCTTCGGGTGGATAGACGGGCAAATGGAAAGTATTGACGGTAAAAGCTACAAGAAATATTTTTCCGAACGCAGGGCAAAAAGCAAGTGGTCGGAGAAAAACAAGGGGATTGTCAAAAGCCTTGAAGAACGCGGGCTTATGACCGATCACGGCAGGGAGAAGATCGAAGAGGCGAAAAAGAACGGGCAATGGGAGGCTGTGAATTCCGTAGAGGTCACGGAGGAGCAAATCGCGTGCCTTATCGAGGTGCTGAAGGAGTATGAGCCTGCGTTTACTAATTTTCAGGCTATGTCTTTATCGGTGAAGAAAACCTACACGAGGGCGTATTTTGACGCTAAGACAGAGGCGGGACGGGAAAAGCGCATTGCTTGGATGGTGGACAGGCTCAACAGGAATTTAAAGCCTATGTAGCGGCGGACTGCAAGGAAAGATTTTAAGCTGATTCAGGTGATAAAATGAATTTTGAAAATTCAGTAAAAAATTTAATAAAGCTTTTGATTTTTGCTTTCTTTATCGCCATGCCTTTTATTTATTTTTGCATACAGATATATGACCTGTATAATGACGGCAATGTGGGAAAATTTATTCTGCTTATCAATACGATTGTCCTGCCGCTGGAGGTATTGATTAATGCGGCATTGAATATTGCAGGCTTCTGCATTCTGAAAAAGGATAAAAAATGGAGCAGGCTTGCTTTGCTTTATCTTTTTATTCAAGGCGTTGTTTCCGTACTGACGGCTGTTTTGCAAATAAGAATAGAAATGATTCTTATGTGTCTGTTTAATGTTTTTTCTTTTTTTGTTGCAGTCGCTGTTCACCATTCGGGTAAAACCGGGGCGGCGGAAAACCCGGAAAATCTTTCTCACACGCAAGGTAACATTGCCGGCACGGCTGACACTGCTGACATATTTGACACGGCTGATTTGGCTGAAATAGCCGAGATTGCCGATATGCTTGAAACGGCTGACAGGAAGAATAAGGAAGATTTTTTGTATAAACCGTAAAATTTACAGTAAATTTATTGACATATTCGTCAAAATGTGGTATAATGTAATGTATTATTTTCGGATAGGGTAGTTTTCAGAAATAAACCGGCAGCGGCAGCGCATACAGCACAGCAAAATTCTTGCTTCTTGCCTCCTGCCTCTTGCCTCTATCAGCAGAAGGAGCTGTTACAATGTCGATATTCGTGGATAAGGCAACCATAAAAATAAAAGCGGGAGACGGCGGCGACGGCGCTGTTTCATTTCACAGGGAAAAATATGTGGCGGCGGGCGGCCCCGACGGCGGCGACGGCGGCAAAGGCGGGAACATTGTTTTTGCCGTTGACAGCGGCATGTCCTCGCTGATAGATTTCCGCTACAAGAGAAAATTTGCCGCAGAGCGCGGACAAAACGGCTCGGGGGGCAACTGCACGGGCAAAAACGCTCCCGACCTTATTATAAAGGTTCCCAAGGGGACGGTCATACGTGAATCCCAGAGCGGCAGGGTCATGGCGGATATGTCAAGCGATGAGCCTAAGATCCTTGCAAAGGGGGGCAAGGGCGGCAAGGGAAATGCAAGGTTTGCCACGCCCACAAGGCAGATACCGAGGTTTGCAAAGCCCGGCTTTTTAGGTGAGGAATTTGATGTTACGCTGGAGCTGAAGCTGCTCGCTGATGTGGGACTGGTGGGCTTTCCGAATGTGGGAAAATCCACGCTTATTTCGGTGGTTTCCGCTGCGAAGCCCAAGATAGCAAATTATCATTTTACCACTCTTACGCCTGTGCTCGGGGTGGTAAGTGTAAGCGAGGGAAAGTCTTTTGTTATGGCGGATATTCCCGGGCTTATTGAGGGGGCTTCCGAAGGAGTGGGGCTCGGGCACGAGTTTCTGCGGCACGTGGACAGGTGCAGGCTTATTATTCATGTGGTAGACGTTTCGGGGGTCGAGGGACG
>CAMWLD010000061.1 GCA_947175005.1 uncultured Ruminococcus sp.
GTCACCTCCACTCGGGTTTCCAAAGGGGTCCCCCCCGTTGGAAACCCGAGTGGAGGTGACGCTTGTCGTCATCGGTGCGCTTGTTTGCGTTACTCCTTTGGCTTTGCTTCTACTGCTTCAATGGCTTTGACTGCCTCGCTCAGCCATTTATCCTCGATATCCTCCACCCTGCCGCTGTCACACTTGGCGGCGATGTCGGGGTCTACGGGCAGACTGCCCAGCACGCGGAGGCCATACTGCTCCGCTGTTTCACCCACGTGGCTCTGACCGTACATATAGATCTTCTTCCCGCAGTCGGGGCACTCGATATAGCTCATATTCTCCACTATCCCCAGAATGGGAATGTTCATCATTTTCGCCATGCCTGCGGCCTTACCCACTATCATGGAAACCAGATCCTGCGGGGACGCAACTATAACAATGCCGTCAAGCGGTATCGACTGGAACACCGTAAGGGGCACGTCCCCCGTTCCCGGAGGCATATCCACGAACATATAGTCCACGTCCTCCCATATGACCTCGTTCCAGAACTGCTTTACCACCCCTGCTATAACAGGTCCTCGCCATATTACGGGGTCGGAGGGGTTCTCCAGCAGCAGATTTATGCTTATTATTTTAACGCCTTTTTGACTGGTAATAGGTATCAGTCCTTTTTCCGAACCCATGCAGCGCTCGTTTATGCCGAAAATTTTCGGTATGGACGGGCCTGTGATATCTGCGTCCAGCACTGCCGTATGGCTGCCCTTTTTGGCAAATTCCGACGCCAAAAGTCCCGTAACGAGGGATTTTCCCACGCCGCCCTTGCCGCTGACTATGCCTATTACCTTTTTAACGCTGCTGCCCTCGCCCAGCTTTTCGATAAAGGACTGAGGGGCTTTTCTCTCTGCGCAGTCCGAGCCGCAGGAGGAACAGCTTCCGTTGCATTCGCTCATAAAAAACTTCCTTTCCTGTTTCATCTTTTTGGATGATTTGTTCATTATTTATAGTATATACCATTTTTTATAAAAAGTCAATCGGAGATAGGAATTTTTTTGTAAATAATGTAAATTCTTGTAGTTGACTTTTCCGAATTATTTATGATACAATGTATTTATTATGAAAATGATTCGGTGCAGATCAAACGATATCGGAAAAATTCTACACCTCAAAGCACAAAAAGTCGAGCGAAATATGATCCGGTCATGATATACTAAAATCACAGCATTAAGAGAGGAGATGCAGCATGAACGGTTTAGCTGAGGGAATTCAAAATGCGGTACAGTATATCGAGGACAATCTCACGGAGGAGTTGAACATTGGCGACATTGCTGCAAAGGCGTATGTTTCGTCATTTCATTTTCAAAGGATATTCAGCGCTCTTTGCGGTTTTACGGTAGGAGAGTATATTCGCAGCCGACGGCTCAGCGCTGCTGCACAGGAATTATCCCGTTCCGATGCTAAGGTGATTGATATTGCTCTGAAATACGGCTACGAATCCCATGACAGCTTTACTCGTGCTTTTACTAAATTTCATGGTGTTTCTCCCTCTGCTGCAAAGGAAAGCGGTGTGCATCTCAAATCATTTGCGCCGCTCAGGATCAAACTAACATTGGAGGGTGGTACTGTTATGGAGTACAAAATAGTTGAAAAGGCTGCATTTACGGTGATCGGCAGGTCAAGGCGTTTTATGCATGAAAATTGCTATGAGGAGATCCCGAAGTTCTGGCAGGAGCATATGAAAAGTCCCGAAGCGAAAAATATCATTGGTATGTATGGGCTTTCATTTGATACGAACGACAAGGATTTCGAGTATTGTATTGCGGATAATTACTGTCCGCAGAAGGATATTCCCGATGGGTATGTGACACGGACGCTGCCTGCCGGGATATGGGCAGTTTTTCCGTGCAGAGGGCCTATGGTCGAGACCCTGCAAAGCACAAATACAAGGATATGGAATGAATGGCTGCCCAATTGCAGGGAGTATAAACTTGCAGGTAATTATGATATAGAAGCTTATTTCGGAAAGGACGATTACTGCGAGATTTGGATACCTGTTGAGAAAATATGACAGCAGAAACATTTTTATAAGGCTTTGCGGAGAGACTTGATGCAGTCTGAGGGATAATGTGGTGAAGAACAGCGGTATTATAATTTGCCGCTGTTCTTTTATTGTGTATCCGTAAATGGGGATTTGTCGGAAGCAGTTGAACGGACAGCACAGGCGGACTTTAGCTTTTTCTTTAAAATATTTCGGGAAAATCCCAAAAATATGGCGGGAGAAATGCCCTATTATAGGCGGTGTGATTTTACTTTGAAAAAATTATAGAAAAGTTAATCAAAATTTAACAAAAAATTTAATTTTAGAGTTAAAGATTTGGCGGGGCGTGCCGATATATGTATTAGAGTTAAAAGCTGAATTATTTCAAAATGAAAGGAGCTATGACTTATGACCATTAAAAATTTAACCTCTGCGGTAAATGCTTACAGATACAATACAGAGCCTGCGGAAAGAAGAAAACGCAATGTAGGTAAATCCGCGTCCGGCAGGAATGTTGACAAGTTCGACTTTTCGGGGCCGGAAAGCATGGATAGTGCGGGCAATGCTCGTGCAAGCTTTGCGGACACTCTGCGCATGGCTGCAAGATCCGCTGCGGACAGCGCTGCTTCTCCCGAAAGGTTAAAGGCGCTGAGCACTGCTGTTAAGGACGGAAGCTATAATGTTTCTGCGGAAGATGTGGCAGATTCTATTTTAGGGCTGTGAAGTGGCTTTAAATGCTTAAAAGCCTTTAAAGCAGTCGGCGGGGCTGCCGGCAGGGCAGCTTCGGATTTGCTGCAAATTAATATATTTTTAGATGCGAAAGGCGGGGGCGAAGCTTACCTCTGACCTCTGAAAGGTGCAATGGCTTATGGATTATCCTGCGCTTATAGCTTTTTTTGATGAATATAACGCTCATTTCCGTGATTTTCTGAAGTTTGAATACGGAAAGATGGATATGCTCAACAAGGGCGAGATCGAGAAGCTCTCGAAGTCCCTGTCCACGGAGCAGGCGTTTATTATGAAAAGCGGTTCGCTGGAAAAGCGCCGCATAGGGATCACCGGGGATAACGTTACCTTTGCGGATATTGTGGAGGGCGCACCCGATGAGTACAGGGCCGCTTTGGACGAAAGATACAGGGCGCTGTCGGAAATGGTGCTGAAGATCAAGGAAATAAACGACACCGCCAGCGCTATTGTTGCACAACGGCTCAAGAAGATCCGCATGAGAAACGGAGGCCTTGACACATACAACGGTCACGGTGATGTGAAAAAAGAAAATGCGATAAATTCTACCATGTCTACCAACGCTTAAATTCGGAAAGGAACGATTTGAAATGGCTTCAAGCTTTTTTGGAATACACGTTGCGAGGGGCGCCTTGCAGCTGGCTCAGAAATCTATTGATATTACGCTCAACAATGTAGCGAATATTTCTACCCCCGGCTATTCGAGACAGAGGCTGGATGTATGCTCTGTGGGTACACACAACAACATCAAGGGCTACAATTCGGAGAATTTGGCGGGTATGGGCGCTGAGGCTGTCGGCGTTACTCAGATCCGCGACAAGCTGCTTGACACCAAGATAAGAAATTACTGCGCCGATCTGTGCTCTATAGGTGCAAGAACCTCTGTGCTGGGCGAGCTGGAGGATATTCTCGATGAAGTGGAGAATGAAGAGCAAGGCTTCGGAGCTAAGCTTGGCGACTTAAAGGCGGCTTTTCAGAGTTTTTCCGCAGAGTCTGCGGACAGAAAGGACTTGGCGAACATTGCTCAGAAGAAGGGTCAGTCGGTTGCCAATGTTCTTCAGAACTTTGATATGAGGATCGACGAGGTCATGGCGGGAACAGCCCGCGACATTGAGAGCACCAATGACAAGGTGAACAGCATTTTAAAGCAGATGGGCGACCTTAATGCTCAGATCAAGGACGGCTATGTTAATATGCACGATATTATCATAGAGCCGGGCGACGACAGCTATAGGGCTGATGTTACCTACGGTCCTTTGGTGCTTAAGGACACCTTTAACAGGCTGGCTGACGAACTTAGCCAATATATGAATGTTTACGTTGAAGAGCAGAAGGACGGTACTTACACTGTCAGCTGCCACAACGTTACGCTTGTTCAAGAGGACAAATATGCCAAGGTGGACATGAAGTTCAATCCCAAGACGGATGTGGTAAAGGACGCGGACGGGAATGTGCTTAATGCGAAGTTCCTGGAGTTCCCCATAGAAGAGGCTCTTTACGACCGCAACGGCAAGCAGTTCCTTGATGCTGACGGCGAGAAAATAACCGACGTGCGCAGCACGGATATACCCCAGGGTACGGAGCTGTATTTCGCTAACGGTACGTTTACGGGGCTGTATTCAGACGGCAAGGGCGGTTTCTACGACGGAAACGGTGACAGGGTCGACAAGGTCTTTTCGCTGGATGATACTAAATATTATTATGCGGATGACGACGGAAATATTTTAAAGGATCAGTTCGGCAACGACTGGGAAGTTACCGACCTTGACAGTGTATATCAGGGTATGAAGGTCGTTGCAAGACCCGAAAAGGGCGATGGCGAGCCTTATGTGATAGATGTAAAGGGTCATTTGGACGGCAGATGCATTGAAGAGGATTTTGCTGAGGCCTATGTAAGTTCCCTCAACACCACTTCCCAGTGGAAAAAGACCGAGAGAGAGGCTTATCCCCAGCTGCTCAGCGTAATTGCAAAGGGCATTCAGGTGAAGGCGGATGAGGATCAGG
Organism: uncultured Ruminococcus sp.; assembly: GCA_947175005.1. Lineage (GTDB taxonomy): Bacteria > Bacillota > Clostridia > Oscillospirales > Ruminococcaceae > Huintestinicola. Next base: position 4,766 of record CAMWLD010000061.1, read on the forward strand.
GCAAGCAGATAGACGACAAGACTGCTATGAAAATGGCGGAGGACACTATCCGCGATTTTAATCAGCTTATAAGAGACTGCGAGGTCGAGGAAGCTTACAACATGGAGAAGGATATCCTGGAGTATGTTGACCTCGGAAAGGCGCATCTTGACTGGGCAGAGGCCGACAAGACCTATTACGACCCTATATTCAAGGATAATATCCGGGCGCAGGCAATGGCAATGGGCAAGGATCTTGCAACTTTGAAAATGCCTGCATATGCAATTACCATTTCCGAGGAATCAGGTACGATAACCTCCGGTTCCATAAAGGGCTTGTTTGATATGTATAACGGCGAGGGAGGCTACTCGGTCCCCGAGGGAAATAATTATCCCGGCGTTAAATATTTCAAGGAGACCATAAGGGCGCTGTCCAAGGCGATAGTAAGCCAGTTCAACAGCGTTTACAACGATTACAACAATCAGATAACTCTTGAAAAATACAAGCTGGAAAACGGCATTGCCGCAGACGCACAGCTTACTGCCGCACAGCAGAAGGACTATGAAAATCAGAAAGAGGATCTCATAGACAAATACGGCTTTGAGATGTTTGAGTTTGACGGGGCTATGACCACTGCCAACCTTAAGGTTGCGGAAAGCTGGGTGGCAAACGCTCTGCGGTGCGTTCACCCCGAGGGCACCAATGATGAGGACTACAATTACGATCAGCTGGACGGCTCAAAGCTTAACGATATTTTGGAAGTATTTACCAGAAAGATAAATTTCCCCTCTGTAAAGGATCCGTATTCGCTGGAAGGATTTGTGGAAAATTACGGTGAGACCATAGGCACGAAGCTGGAACATGAGCTGGGCGATTTTGAAAACGCCAGCAAGATGTATGAAGGCATTGACGAAGAGCGCGAGTCAATTATGGGCGTTGATATGAACGAAGAGGGCGCTAACATGATGACCTATCAGAAATGGTACAACGCTATTTCCAGAATGATGACCGCTCTTGATGAAATGCTTGACAAGCTGATAAACGGCACGGGCAGAGTGGGACTGTAATTTGAAGCAGGGCATTTTTTAAAACAGTCTTGAACGGTGTTTTGAAATAAATAAGGAGTGAATTATTTTGAGAGTTACGACTAAGGCATATACCCAAAACTATCTCAAAAGCAGCAGCACGCTGCTTTCCAAGCTGCTTAAAAGCGAGAATAAAATTTTAAGCCAAAGAAAATACAACAGGGCTTCGGAGGATTCCGCTTCGGCGGCTAAGGCGTCTCATGTAAGAAAATCTCTTGCAAATCTCAAAATTTACGATGAGAACTGCAAGACCTCCAAGGATTTCTTCTATGCGGCTGAGAAAGTTTTGTACGATGTTGCGGACAATACTTACATGAATGTAAAGCAGAAGGTCTGCTCGGTGCAGGACACTATGGATCAGACCCAGCTGAACATTGTAGCTCAGGAAATATCCGAGCTTGCAGACCACATTATCACGGATATGAACTCGGATTTTGCGGAGAGGCAGATGTTCGGCTCCTGCAGCAATGATACAACGCCCTTTACGGTGCATTCCTCCGTAAGAGTTTTTGACAAGGACGGCAATGAGATACTGCTGGACGGCACAAGACCTTTCGGCAATACCATTGACACGGCGGCTGTTACCTCCGACAACAACCCTGCCAGCGACGCGGCTACTCCCGCAAACGTTATGTTTATGAAGCAGGTGGAGTTCTACAACAATGGAGGCAAGGAGAGAGGCTGCGTTATCACTCCCGATGTGCTAAGCGGTCTTACCTTTGAGAGAGGGGACTTGCAGAAAGCCTCCTACAAGGCTGACGGCGGCATGACGGGCAAGGTTATCATAAATGATGAGAAGGGCAACAGCTACGAGGGTGTGCTGGACGGCGACAAGATCAAGATAAGCCTTTATGACGCTGACGGCGTGCAGTATCCTGCAACCTTTGAAATGGACTGCACCGTTTCGGGTGATACATTTACTTTGAGCGGCGGCGTTACAATAAAGGACGCTTTGGATAATGAGGTTTATGCTATACCCAAGGACGCTCTTATGACAGAGCTGGAGGTAAATGCGGCTCATGATGAGTGGGGCAGGGCGATAGACCTTAATGACAGCGACAGCGTTCTTTCTTTGGGCGATGAAACTTACGGAAAGCTTCCCGAGGGATCAAAGGTCAATGAGGACGGCACGGTGAGCGTTACCTTTAAGCTTTATAACGAAAAGGGCAATGAGGACGTGCCTTTTGATGAGACTGTTTCCATAGTATATGAATATGACGAGGCTTCAAAGCAGTATGTTCAGACGGGGGATTACACCGTAAATATGGGTGAAAACTCCAAGATAAGCGACGACGGCTCGGCTATAATCACAAGAAGCGGCGTTAAGATAGACGACCCTGCATTCTATGACGGGAACGCTTACTCGGTAAAGGGCAACTACATGGAAAAGTACGGCGGACCGTCAATGTCCTTTGACTTTAAGGTAAACGGCGAGTTTGACCGCAGCGGGGCTGTTTTGGACAGGGTTGTATGCTACAACGATATTCCCGTTGATCTTAAAGGCGACAATCTTCTGAAAGCCGTAAACGGCGGCACTATCGTTTACTACGACAGGAGCGGTAATGTTGAGGGCAGCAAGAAGATCGACACGGAGATCGGCATGGACGCTTTGGCGGATGTGAACGCATTCCCCGGGGCTAAGCCCATTTATGTAGATATCGGTCTCGGCATAAATTACTCAAAGCTTGATTCCACTTCTCTTAACGTTTGCCTTAACGGCGCAGAGATCACAGGCTGGGGCACCGACAAGGACGGCGACAGCTACAACCTTATGCAGCTGATCTATGACTGCGCAGAGGCCATGAGGGCAGGGGACAGGGCTTCGGTAAACAGGTACATTGACAAGCTGGAGGCTGCAAATACAAAGGTTCTTCAAAAGATCACCGACCTTGGCATAAAGCAGAATGATTTGGATTATTACACGGATAAGAACGAGGTTTACCGCCTGAGCCTGCTTGAAAAGCAGAATGAGCTGGAGGGCTGCGACCTGGAGGAAGAGATCACCAACTGGAAAACCATTGACGCTGCCTACAATGCGGCGCTGTCCATGGGTTCACAAATTCTTCCCAAGAGCTTGTTCGACTTTATTTAATATATGATGTTCTTGTAAGTCCCATGGACTTGCAAGAACTTCGGATATATAAAACCCTACAGGCTTTGCAGGCATTGCGCAGTATGCGGGTCGGGGGTTGTGTAGATTAATACTTCCGGAAGGGGTGTACATCAAATGAGTCAATTATTGCAGATAACGAGAGTGCCGATTGACATTGAAGTAAATGTTACCAGGGCGGAGCTGCGGCAGGACAGCAGCGCTCCCGCTGTAAAGATCCACAGGGATCCCGGGCTTATGCAGATACAGGCAGAGCCTATCAAGGTGCAGATCGACAACACAGCGCCGAGGGAGAGCCTCGGTTACGGGCACAAGAATATCGACACATTTGCAAAGGATGAGGCGCAGAAGGGCATTTCCGTAGCGTATCAGGCTATAGCTACCATAGTGAACGAGGGCGACGCTCTTGCAAGAGGGGAGACCACTCCTCCCGATATAGCGGCGCAGAAGGTTTCGAGAACTATGGAGACTATCATGGAATTCCTGCCAAAGGAATCCCCCGATATAAGCTGGACGGGGAATACCCTTAGCATAAACTATAAGGCAGATCCTCTCAGCATGGATTGGGATACAAATATGCGCCCGAAAATGGAATTCGTTCCCGGGAACATTGAGTTTATCGTGAACCAGCTGCCGAGAGTGGAGATAGAATATGTGGGCGAGCCTATTTATTTCCCCAGGAGCGCTGCGCCCGGATATGAAGAAGGTTGACCCGTAAAAAGGAATGAGGTAAATCGGTATGGCTGAAGTGGCAAACGTTCGCAATGACATTGCAGGCGACAACATTGCTGCCGGAAAAATCACGGTGAAAACCAGGGATTTTGATGAGATAGAGATCTCGGAAAAGGAAATTATCACATTCCCCCAGGGGCTTTTCGCCTTTGAGGAGGAAAAAAAGTTTATACTGCTGACACCTTTGGGTGAGGGCAAGTCCCCGGTGTGGCTGCAAAGTACCGAAAATCCGTCCCTTTGCTTTATTATGTTCAGTCCCTTTGAATTCTGCCCCGATTATCGGGTGACTGTTCCCGATGAGGATATTTCCTTTCTGGAAATTACCGATCACAAGGACGCTGCGTTTTATGTGATCGCTGTTATCCCCGAGAACAATATGGATTCGACGGTGAATATGAAAAGTCCTGTGATAATCAATACCGCAAACCGTTTGGGCGGTCAGGTCATTGCAGCGGAAAATTACCCCATAAAATTCCCTGTTTTCGCTAAGGAGGGTGAATAGTCATGCTGATTATTACCCGCAAAAGCGGTGAGGGATTTCATATAGGCGAGGGCATTACCGTAACGGTTATGGAGGCGGGCAAGGACAAGGTAAAGCTTGGAATTGACGCTCCCCGGGACGTTAAAATTATCCGCTCGGAGATTTACGAATCGGGTAAATTCAACGTACAGGCGGCTGTGAACAAGGTCTCCATTGACTTTATGAACAGCTTCCTTACCGACAAACCCACGCCAAACAAGCTTAACGGAATCAAATAAAAGTGCCGGTTTTGCAGCAATAAAATTGTAACGGCATTAATAACGAAAGGATGAGTGAATTATGTCAACCGTAAAAGAAACAGCAAGAATGGAGGGTCTTATTTCGGGTCTTGACACCGAGTCCCTTATAAAAGCGGCTA
>CAMWLD010000062.1 GCA_947175005.1 uncultured Ruminococcus sp.
CCCAAATTCCGGATAAACATAACCCTTAGTCCCCGCCGAAAAATGCTTAGTCCCGTACTTTATCTGATGCTCCTCCCCGAACTCATGTGCCCCCACAATATTCCCCACAAGACACCATCGCCACTCCTGTCCGCCGGAAGCTTCCCCGCATTTATTTTCCTCATTCATGTACATATTTCCACCGTCATTCTCTCTCCGTATATCCCCCAAAATCACTCTTTCAAGTTCCCGCTCCCCTTAAAATCAAGCAAATTACATTTCTCATGCCCCTCCGGCATAAATCCGTAAAGTTCCCCCGTCTCGTCCTCCATATATATCCTCCCGCATTCAATGCACTGATAAATGAAATTTACCCGTATCCTCGGCGTACTTCCCCAAAGCACATCGCCAAATTCCCGAGCAAGCCTGTCACGGTCATTATCCTCCGATTTTATTTTTTCTTCCGCAATATCCAGCAGATCAAAAAATTCCTTGTCAGATATAATACGCCCTTTATAAGGAATCGAATCGAAAGTATCTTTTATCGCTTCTCCGCATTTGCATTTTATCCACATGAAGTTTGCCTCCTACAGATCACTTCCCTCAAACATCTTCCTGAACTTCTCCAGCGCCACCGCCCTGTGACTTACTCTGTTTTTCTCCTCGGCCGAAATTTCCGCAAAGGACTTGTCCCCGTACATAAATATCGGATCATACCCGAACCCGTTTTCCCCCCTGTTTTCAAAGCCAATCTTCCCCTCGCATTCCCCCCGCACAAAATGCTCTTTTCCCTCCCCGTCAATGTAGCAGATAACGCAAACGAACCTCGCCGTCCGCTTCTCCTCGGGAACCCCCGTGAGTTCCCGCAGCACCCTCTCACGCCTGTGACCAACCTCTGCATACCTTGCCGACCGCACCCCCGGCGCACCGCCCAGCGCGTCAACCTCCAGCCCGCTGTCGTCGGAAATAACAGGCAGCCCCAGCATATCATAAACCGCCCTCGCCTTTATAAGCGCATTCGCCTCAAAGGTCTCGCCGTTTTCCTCCGCCTCAATATCCGCCCCCGCCTCGGCCTGACTTATCACCTCAAACCCCGCAGGCTCTAAAATTTCTCTGAACTCTCTCAGCTTGTTTTTATTGTTTGATGTAAGAATGATTTTCATAATATTTCCTTTCACTTAAACAAATTTTTTCGGCAATCCCCATAATAACCCATAATAAATTATGCAGCTTTCACATAATGCTTACCAATAATTCAAGCATATTTATAAAAGCAATGAACTCTAAAAACCCGCCTCATATTTCCCGCTTTTTCTCTTTTGCGGAACGAAGTAAAAAACCTCTTCATTAAAACCCATAAGGCTTCCGGTCATAACCCCGTCCTTAAAAAATCCGGGAATATTTTCGGGAAATCCCTCATAATGCTTTATGACCTTCCACTCCGTTTTTTTAAGGAAATTGACGTTATACTTAAAATATACACTTTGCGCCGTGTGAACCGAACCAAAAGGCCCCGGCACTTTTATAAAAGGGATTTTTTCAAGGTCTTTTTCACCCGGTATATCATCGCCGTAATAATCGTAAAACCCCATGACCGCACTTTCCTCTACTGCCATGTCCATAGGTATAAGCTGCCCGACAGGTTCTTTTTTCACCTTTAATACCAAAAGCAGAATATACTTCCCGTCCTCATACAGACCGGGAAACTTTTTCTCTGCACTGTGGGTCTTTACCGCCACCACGTCCCCCGCCTCCCACGGACATTTTACCGACGATATTTTTTTAGGCTTTTTAGGCGGCTGCGGGGTCACCAGATATTCTCTCGTCTCCGCCAGGATCTTTTTTCTCGCCGCCAGATTTTTTTCGCACCCGCCGCCGATCATATTTATCTGCCTGAAAAATTCGTCTGGTTCTATCCCGGGGTGTTCCACAGGCTTAGGACTTTTCCCGCCGAGTTTTGCCGGCATGAGCTTTTTGTATACGGGATAATCCTTAATAAGCTTTTTTATCAGATTCACCTGAAATTCGTAAAACCCCTCCTCCGTGCAGTCGGCAGGCTTTTCGGCGTATTTCTTTTCGGCGATCTCACATAAAATTTTAAAATCCTTATCTTCATTATCAATAGACGAAATGTACCGGTAATACGGCGCATACCTTGCCGCATTCTCCCATTTCTTTATATCCTCGCCGCTGTCAATCGCATGCAGCGCACGCTCCTTTACCTTTTCCGAAAGCGCACCGTACTTGTGTTCGGTGCAGGCCAGACTCAGCCAGAATACGCTCTCATGCCCCTCCGAAAAGCTCTTCCCCCCGCAAAAAGCCTCAATAATAAACGCCTCTGCATCCTCAAAGCTTATACCAACCCCAAGCAGCCCATTATACTCATCTCTTACCGCCTTTGCAAGCAGATCGGAAAAGATCGCTGTTCCTGTAATTTCTATCCGCAGCACCTATATCACGCCTCTCTGAAACACCCCGATCAGTCCTCGGTTTCCTCATCCTTTTTATTCTTTTTCCCGAAGCTTATCTCCTTGAACAAGAACCCGAATTTACCGTCCTTCAAGCTCTTTTTCTCCTTGACATTATCGGAATTTTCCTCAGTGCCTTCGTCCTCATTCTCACCCTCGGAAGTCTCTTCATCTTCCTCGAATTCCCCGGCATTTTCGCTTTCGGAATCATTTTCATTTTCCGAATTTCCGTCAGCATTTTCACTTTCGGAATCCTCTTCATTTTCGGAAATTTCCCCGGCATTTTCGCCCTCGGAATTATCTTCATTTTCTGAACTTTCCCGAACATTTTCACTCTCGGAATCCTCTTCATTCACAGAAATTTCCTTATCATTTTCGCCCTCGGAATTTTCCTCATTTCCGTAAATATCCTCTGCACTTTCCTCACTTCCGTCCTCATCTCCCTCTGTGATCCTCTCATAATTCCCCTCAAAATCGACATTATCCTCAAACAGCGCAGCAGCATAATCTGCAGCGGAAAAATCCATTAAATCGTCGATCTTCTCACCCACACCCACCAGCTTCACAGGCAGCCCCAGTTCCTTGTGAATGGTGATGATAATACCGCCCTTTGCAGTGCCGTCAAGCTTTGTCAGAACAATACCCGTAATGTCCGCCACCTCGGAAAAAAGCTTCGCCTGATTTACCGCATTCTGCCCCGTGGTAGCGTCCAACACAAGCAGCGTCTCAATGCTGCAATCCTCCGCCTGCTGACGGCATATGCGGGTGATTTTCTTTAACTCCTCCATAAGATTTTTCTTGTTGTGAAGCCGCCCCGCCGTGTCGCAGATAACAACGTCCGCACCCCTTGCCTTAGCCGCCGTTATAGCGTCGAAAACCACCGCCGCAGGGTCCGAGCCCTCCGACTGCTTGACTATCTGCGCCCCCGCCCTGTCGACCCATATCTGTAACTGATCAATAGCCGCCGCCCTGAACGTGTCCGCCGCCGCCACAATAACATTTTTCCCATCCGCAACCAGCCTTGCCGCCAGCTTGCCAATAGTCGTGGTCTTGCCCGCCCCGTTCACACCGATAACCAGTATAACAGCAGGCTTCGCACTCAGATCAAGCCCCCTGTCCTCCCCCAGCATTCCCGTGATTATCTCCTGCAAAAGCCCCATAATAAGCTGCGGATCGGTAATACCCTGTTCCTTTACCTTTTTGCGCAGCTCTGCGCATATCTCCACCGAGGTCTCCACCCCGATATCGCACATAATAAGGGTCTCCTCCAGTTCCTCAAAAAAGTCCTCATCTATCTTTGTAAACGCCCCGAATAAGGACATAAGCCTCGACCTCATAGAGTCCCTTGTTTTCCTTACGCCCTCCGCGATCTTGCTGAAAATGTTCATTGCCGTACCTCCTCGAAATTGAATATGCTGATTAAGCTATTGTATATCTTTCGATAAAATCATCATTTTTTGACTGTTCTGCGATCCAATGACCCAGATCAATATCGTCAAAAACATCGCACCAGCCGGGGTCGGGATACCGGACATCCGCAACGATATTATCATCAATAACCGCCTGAAAAAAGCATTTGCTGCTTGAAATATTTTCATGATAAAACGTAAACTTGTGATCCTTTAAAAAGTATCGTTCATGCTCCATAATAAATACAGGCCCATGCTTTGAACTTGACAGTGCATATAACCTCCCGTTCCATAAGGCATATTGACCGTCCCAGTGCCTGTCTGCTTTGCTGTATCTGAAAAAAGTAAAATCTTTTTCCGTCAGATCATATTTATATCGTTCTGCATATGTTAAAATATTTCTTAATACAATAACATCAATTTTATCCTTAAACTGCGGTATTTCGGTAATATCAAGATCGTTATCCATGTACCTTTTCCGACGCTTTCTGCACTCTTTGATAAGCAGATCTTCAACCGCCGAAAGGTCGTCGTCGCTTCCCTCAGATGCTTTCATCAATAATTCACGATTCCTTGATTTTTTTATTTCTGTCAATATTTCACTGAAAAAGCTCATTGCCGTACCTCCTTTATTTACAGAATATGATCTATATAACTGCCGTATCAGCAGTTCAAAAAATCAACAATAAAATTCTTCTCTCGCTTTGATAAAATATGTAAATGACCCCTGTCCCTAAGCAGCATGGTTTTGCAGCCGTCCAGCATTTTCTTTGCTTTCGGAAGAACCTTCCGTGCAGGAAAAAGACAGTCCTTTTCGGCCGCAATAACCAGCGTCGGAGCCTTGCACCTTTTCATAAGCCTCGGGCTGACATTTGACGGCATGCCAACCTTAGTTTTTACATTGTCAAAGCTGTCTCTTACAGTATCAAGAGTATCTTCGTCAAGCACACCTCTTGAAACCGCCATACGCAGACAGGTCTGAATAAGATACTCATTCTTTCCCGTCAGCCTGTATTTTATCAGCGGAAGCAGCATTTTTACTGTAGAAACTGGAAAAGCATTGCATATTCCCGCCGGGACAATAAGTACCGACCTGTCAACCTTTTCCGGTGCAGCACACATAAGCTTCGCCAGAATACCTCCGCCGAAAGAACCGCCGAAGCACCGTATTTTTTCGCAGCCTATCCCGGAAATAACATCGCTTGCCCAAATACCGTAATCATATCCGCAAGGTGAAATGCAAACCTCTGCACTTTTTCCCGGGTGACCTATCGTATCAACGGCATAAATATGAAAAACGTCCAAAAGGAATCTGCACATGAGCAGATTATACGCAGAAGTGCTGTTGCCGCCGTGAAACACAAGAAGAGGCTTTCCCGATAAATTTCCCGTTTCCAGAATATGCGTTTTTCCGAATCTTGTATCTACAAACAAATCAGAGAAAGGTACGCCGAGTCTTGACATTTGGCTGTCGTAAAGCCGCAGGGATTTTTCTTTTCCGGCTTTAGTGATGTATATGCTCATGCTTTCCCTCCTTGTTTTTCGATTCCGCCGCAGCTTATCATAAATCTGCGGTTTGCCGAAGTCTGCAATATTTTGAACATTTTTTTCAAGCGCCGAATCCGTTAAACCAAGCCCTGCTTTCAAGCGGTTTTTTCGATACCCGGGTTATATCCTCGTCAGCCTTTCCCACAGGCAGTATGCAAACTATCCTGTATTCATCGGGTATCCCCATATACTCCGCCAGCTTTCCCGCAATATCGTCATCATCTGTGATATGCCCCTCATACCAGCAGCTTTCATACCCAAGCGCCTTTATCGCCAAAAGCATATTCTGAATAGCCGCACTATAATCCTGCACATTAAAGCACCTGTCCCTGTACGCAAAAATTTTCCGGGTAAGCACCAGAATAAAGCAAGGCGCAGTTTCTGCTATCGGCGGTACAATAAGCGACTTCAATTCCCTTAAAAGCTTTTCATCATCAACCGCAATAAACGACGTAGTCTGCTTGTTGCACCCGCTCGGCGCAGCCGCCCCCGCTTCAAGAATCTTAACAATATCCTCTTTTTTAACAGGCACATTTTTATATTTTCCCCTGTAGCTTGTTCTGCTTTTTATCACATCAAAAATATCCATAATACCTCTCGTTTAACTTACAATATCCTCTGCACTTTTACGCTCATAAAAAACGCATACATTTTTTTCGTAATACGCACCTCGTGACATTTATAAAATATCCCCCACTATAATCATACCCCATTCCCCCCGATTTGTCAATACAAACGGCAAAATTTCCCGTAAAAAATAAAAAAATCCCCCTGCCGAAGCCCGCAAAGCAGGGGAAAACCGTCTGAAAGCCGCAGTCCGACAGCTCCCCGAACACCGGATATTCAGTGAATCCATTCACCGCAGTATTCCTCCGTATAAAAGCTTTTCAGTTCGTCAATATCATATTCCGGGTCAAGATATATGACCTCATCTGCAATATGCTTTATAAACTTATCGCTTCCCACAGGCAAAACGACCAGACCGCCATTCCCCGCCAGCTCCCTTAAAGCCTTGAGAAGTGCGCTCTGACACATATGATGATAAAATTTACTTGTCTCGTAGGGAGCAAAAAATATTCTTTTGCCCAGCGCATACCCGTAAGCCGCCGACGCACGCCAGCGTTCGCCGCTTAAATTTCTAAACCTGCGGTCATACCTTTCCGGGGTCAGCAGAAACCTCTCCGCAACAGACATAAAAGTCTCCCCGCCCCCGGAATGCGCAAGAGCTTTTTCTATAGTTTTTCTTATCTCCTTTTTTCCGTAAGGCTCATTGGACGATTCCAAATTCCAGCCGACATCATTCAGGTCATTCTGCGTGACAGGAACGTCATTGCAGTATATTTTCACCTTTTGAAATTCAAGCCTGCCCCCCAAAAGGTGTGACAAATACATTCCCCCCTGTCCGTACTCGCTGACAAGCCCGTAAATTTTCCCGCTTTCAAACGTGCAGTCTTTGTAACGCCAGCAGTCGTCAAGGAGCGTTCTGTCAAACCCGTCAACCATAGATACACATTCGGATGTATCCACCTTTACAGTAAAACGCTCCCCAAAAATATCCTGCCTGCCGCCTTCTCCCTTTAAATTCAAACTCATAATATGCCTTACTCCTATTCCTCATCCTCCGCAGGGGGCTGCTCCATGCGCAGCAAACGTGATATCCCCTTTTCCTGCATGGTAACACCGTACAGAATATCCGCCTCTTCCATAGTACCCCGCCTGTGAGTCACCGTAATAAACTGAGTAGTGTCCGTAAACCTGTGCAAATACCCCGCATACCTCGAAACGTTCACATCATCGAGAGCCGCCTCGATCTCGTCAAGAATGCAGAAAGGCGCAGGCTTCAGCCGCAGTATCGCAAAATAAATCGCTATCGCCACAAAGGCCTGCTCGCCGCCCGAAAGCAGCGAAAGGCTCTTTATCACCTTCCCCGGCGGCGCAACATTTATCTCTATCCCCGACTCCAGCACGTCCTCCGGGTCGGAAAGCACCAGTTCCGCCTTGCCACCCCCGAAAAGCTCCGTAAATATCTCCTTGAAATTTTCGTTGATGATCTTAAAGCTCTCGGAAAATCTGACCTTCATCGTCTCCGTCAGCTCGTCAATAAGCTTCTCCAGCTCCCGCTTCGAGGCGTTCACATCATTCAGCTGCCCCGACATAAAGCCGTACCTCTCCGAAACCTCCTTGTACTCCTCAATAGCCGCCACATTGACCGATCCCAGCGAGCGTATCTTCTGCCGCACACTCATAAGCCGCCCGTTTATATCCACCTTGTCCGCCCCCTCTATAACCAGCTTTTGAGCCTCCGAGGGGTATAACTCATATTGCTCCGCCATATCGGAAATTATCTTGTCGCAGCTTTTGTTATAACCGTCCCGACGCTCTTCCAAACGGATCCTTTCAGCCCCCGCCCGTTCCTTTTCGCCGTTCTGCGCCTTTATTTTTTCCCGTATCTCTCCCGAAATTTTTTCTTTTTCCAGATTCTCCCGCTTCGTCTTTTCTATCTCACGCCGTATCTCTTCCGTCTTGTCCCCCGCACTTTTTAACGCCCCCTCGCGCTCCTTTATCAGCTCCTCCTTTTCACGGATCATCTTCCTCTGTTCCTCCGCTTCCATAGCAAGCCTTACCGAATTATCCCCGATAACAAGACTCTGCTCCTCTAAAGCTTTAAGAGCCTCCCTTGCATTTTCCAGGTCCTTTTCAAGCCCCGCCTTCATAAGCTTGCTGTCCGACATTTCTGCGGATAATTTCTCACGGAATTTCCGCATTTCCTCCCGCTTCCCGCTGTCCTCCGCAGAAAGCTCTTCCTTTTGGGAAATTTCCTTTTGCAGCTCATCAAGAGCCGCATAAGCCCGTTCCCTTGCAGCCTTTGACTCTTCTATCTTTTTCTCCAGACGTCCAAGATTCTCACTTGCCGCCCGCTTTGCCGTTTCATTCTGTTCGGCCGTCTGAATCCCGTGCCGCAGCTCTTCTTCAAAACGTATCTTATCCTGTTCAATACGGCGTATCTCTTCATTCGCTGCCTCAATGTCTATCCGCATTTTGTCAACCTCAGCCTTTAAATTTGCCGCCGTTTTTTCCGCCTCATTCACCTTTGCTTCAATTTCGGAAATCTCATTGCCAAGCCGTTCAATTTCATTTTTTCTCGTCAGCATACCTCCCGTCTTTCCTACTGAACCGCCCGTGTACGAACCGCCCGCGTTTACCACCTGACCGTCAAGAGTGACCACCCTGAATTTGTACCCGAATTTCTTAGCAATATTTCCCGCACAGTCAATATCCTCCGCAATGACCGTCCTCCCCAACAGGAAATTCACAACTCCCCGCAAACGTTCCTCGCATTCCACCGAATCGCAGGCCACCGCCACAAACCCCATGCATTCGCTAAGCCCCCTGTCGTCCAACCTGTTTCCCTTAACAGACGTCAGCGGCAGGAACGTAGCCCGTCCCGCATTCGTGTCCTTGAGCATTCTTATAGCCCTCTTTGCAGCCTCCTCATTTTCCGTGACAATGTTCTGAACAGCCCCCCCAAGAGCCGTCTCCACCGCCGTACCCAGATCAGCGGGAACTTTTATAAGCTGCGCCACCGACCCTATTATCCCGCTTATCCTGCCGCTTTTTCCCGCCCGCAGAACCTGCTTCGGCGCATTTGCAATCCCCTCCATGCTGCTTTCAAGATCCTGCAATATCTGAACTCTCTGCTGCCTCTCCCGAACCGCCATTCTAAGGTCGGCAAGGGTCTTCTCCGCAGCCGCCAGCTTCTGTTCTCTCCCCGCAAAAAGCCGCCCCAGACCCGCAGCCCTGTTGCCTTGCTCCAGCGCACTTTTTTCCAAAAGCGCCAAACCCTCTTCCACCTCTCGCCTGCTTTCCTCCAAACGCCCCGCAGCCTCGTCTATGGCCTTTATCTGACTGCGGAAATTCTCCCCCTGTTCCTCCGATTCCTTAATGGCGTTTTCCGCCGTCTGCGCATTTATCGTAAACTCCGAACGCTTTATGTAAAGCCTGTTCAGCTCCGCCGCCGCCCCCGACAGCTTGCTTTCAAAGCTCCGCGCAACTCTTGCCGCCCTGTCAAATTCCTTTGCCGCTTCTTCCACTCTTACCCCCGCCGCCTTGATATCCTCTGCAAGCCGCCTCATAAGCGCCA
>CAMWLD010000063.1 GCA_947175005.1 uncultured Ruminococcus sp.
CCGTCCCCGCCAAAGGCTCCGCCCTTGGAACCCGAGTGGAGGTGACGCTTGTCGTTACCGGTGCGCTTGGAATGCTTTTGGCTGTCTTATTCATTTACAGCCGCTTTTCGGCATATATAATATTGGGTGATAATATGTCGGGAAAATTTATAATAAAACGTTTGGTCGCTGTGATAACGGCGTTTGCGGTGAGCATGCTGTTCACGGCGGCGTCATCGGCAAATACGTCCCAAAAGGACAAGAATCGGGAATACAAGGCAAGCTATGTACTCATGGAGGCTTCCACAGGCTCGGTGATACGCAGTCATGAGGGAAATGCGCTCGTTAACATGGGCAGCTTCAACAAGCTTATGGTAGTGCTTTTGGCTGCCGAGGCGGTGGAGAGAGGCGAAATGTCCTTCGACACTGTGATAACCGCCAGCGAAAACGCCAACTCCAAGCAGGGGGCGCAGATATGGCTCATGCCCGGTGAAAAAATGACCTTGGGCGATCTTCTGAAAGCCATTATCATAGGCAATGCCAACGATGCCTGCTGCGCTGTGGGAGAGGCTTTGGGCGGCAGCGAGGCGGGCTGCACGGAGCTGATGAACAAACGCGCAAGTGAGCTTATGATGAATGACACGGTCTTTACCGAATGCACGGGTTACTATGACGACCAAAACCAGCACACCACCGCTTTTGACGGCGCAAGGCTGCTTTGCAGGCTGTCAGAGTTCGATTTTTTAACGGAGCTGTTCACAACAAGGCTTGATGAACTGAAGGACGGTGGCGTACAGCTGGTGACTTCCAATCCCATGGGGCATAATTACAAGGGTTCTGTAGGGTTCAAATGCGGTACAGGCCCCGGTTCGGGATATTTTGCCGCAGAGGGGGCTATGCGGGATGGGGTCACTTATATATGCTGCGTGATGGACTGCAGGGATGAGGATACGGCTCTTGCTTTGGCAAAAGAGCTGCTGGGTATTGCTTTTGAGGGGTACACTCTTGTTACTCCCGAGCTGCCCGAGAAAATGCCCGATAAAATAAAGGTAAAACAGGGCGTTAAGCCCGAGGCAAGGCTTTCCGTGGAGGCTCCCGGGGCGCTGTTAGTGCCCAAGGGCAGCGGAGATAACATAAAGGCGGAGATCTATCTGCCCTCATACATTTATGCCCCTCTCAAAAGGGGTGACAAGGCGGGGGAAATGCGGTATTATTTAGGCGACAGGCTGCTTAAAAGCTGCAATATCAACTCGGCGGATGATATTGAGACAAAAAATATCAAAAATGTATTGTGGAAATTAATGAAATCTCTTGTAGAATTTTAGTTAAAGTGACTAATTTTTTGAGAAAAGTTATAATGTTTGGAAAAAATCTTGCAAATTTCCAAAAAATATTGTATCATATAAATAAGGCATATTTTTTATAGGGACGAAAATGTATAAAATAATCCGTTAAAAGGATTTACACGGTGCCGTAAGGTGCATGAATGCGAGGCATATGAAAATGCGCAGTGCGGGGCTGTTTCAAGGAGGATAAAATTATGTCATATCTGAAGCTTAACACCAAATATCTGGAGGGCTTTGTGAGCGCCGAGGAAATGGAAAACATCAAGCCCCAGGCGGAGCTTGCGGCAAAGACGCTGAGCGAGCGCACAGGTGCGGGAAATGATTTTCTCGGCTGGATCGACCTGCCTGTGGATTACGACAAGGATGAATTTGCACGGATAAAGGCGGCTGCCGAGAAGATCCGTAATAATTCGGAAGTTCTTATCGTTATCGGAATCGGCGGCTCGTATCTTGGGGCAAGGGCGGCTATTGAGCTGATGAAGTCCCCGTTGTACAATAATCTTAAAAAGGACACCCCCGATATTTATTATGTGGGCAACAGCATTTCTCCCACTTACCTTAATGAGATAATCTCTTTGGTAGAGGGTCGGGATTTTTCCGTGAATGTTATATCCAAATCGGGCACTACAACCGAGCCTGCGCTGGCTTTCAGGGTATTCAGGGAGCTTGCCGAAAAGAGATACGGCAAGGACGGCGCAAGGGAACGTATTTTTGCCACCACCGACAAGGCGAGAGGCACTTTGAAGGAGCTTAGCGACAAAGAGGGCTACGAGACCTTTGTTATTGCCGATGATGTAGGCGGCAGATATTCCGTACTTACGGCTGTGGGGCTGCTTCCCATTGCTGTGGCGGGCTGCGATATTGACGCTGTTATGGCGGGGGCTGCCAAGGCAAGAGAAGAGCTGGCAGCGGATTTTGACAATAACGACTGCTACAAATATGCGGCTATCCGCAACATTCTTGCAAGAAAGGGCAAAAGTGTGGAGATACTTGTTTCCTACGACCCTTGCTTTGCAATGATGGCGGAGTGGTTCAAGCAGCTGTTCGGCGAGAGCGAGGGTAAGGACAACAGGGGGATTTATCCCTCATCCTGCATATTCTCCACCGATCTGCATTCCATGGGGCAGTTCATTCAGGACGGTTCAAGGGTAATGTTTGAGACAGTGGTCGACATTAAGAAGCCTAAGAAGGATTTCTTCCTGGAAAATGATGAGGCTAATCTGGACGGGCTTAATTTCCTTACCAATCAGAATATGTCCGTGGTGAACCGCAGGGCATTTGAGGGCACTGTGCTGGCTCACACCGAGGGCGGTGTTCCGAATATGGTTCTGGAGCTTGAGGACACAAGCGAGGCGGCTTTCGGATATATGGTATATTTCTTTGAGAAGGCCTGCGCCGTAAGCGGCTATATGCTGGGGATAAATCCCTTTAATCAGCCCGGCGTGGAGAGCTACAAGAAGAATATGTTTGCTCTGCTGGGCAAGCCCGGCTATGAGGACAGAAAGTCCGAGCTTGAAAAGAAGCTTGGCAGATAATGAACCTTTTCCCGATGGGGGACAGGCTTTAATGGAAACGTTTTAATGACCGTTTTTCGAAGGGGCTGTTTCCCGGGGTTAAGATATAGCATTTGCGTTTGTCGGCACAGCGGCGCCGATGTACGCTTTGCAACCTTTGCAATTTGCAATAAAATTTTGAGCCGCTGAGTAAGGAGTAATTATGGTAAAGATTATTACAGGTAAAAAGGGCTCGGGCAAAACCAAGGTTCTTATTGATATGATCAATGCGGCATCAAAAAATACCGACGGCTATGTGGTATGTATTGACAAGAGCGACAAGCTGAGATATGATATTCCCCACAGCGTAAGAATAGTTGACACCGACGTTTCCAGCGTTTATTCCTTTGAGGCTTTCTACGGTCTTATTGCAGGACTGGTTGCGGGCAACTACGATATCAAGGAGATCTTTGTTGACTCCATTCTGAAGATCGGCGGCGCTGATTTTGAGGCGCTGGGCGCTCTGCTTGCAAAGGTGGACAAGCTTACCGCTGATGAAGTTCATGTGGTGCTTACGGTTTCCGCTGACCTTCCCGAGCTTCCCGAGAGTGTGGCAAAGTTTGCGGAGAAGTAAAATTTTTGTAAAAAATTTTACAGGGTATTGACATAAGAGTCAAAAAATGTTATAATTTAATCTGCTTATTGTATTTGCAGGAGTGTATTATGGTTATTGATGTACGGCGGCTTTTTGAAAATCCCGGGGAAAAGCTGGATATTGACGGCGAGATCTCACGGGGGAGGCTGGAGGAAATTTCCGGCTACGAGTTCCTGCCTCCTGTGGAGGTAAAGGGGACGGCAGAAAGCAGAGCCGGGATAGTTACTATGCGCTATACTGTGAATGCACGGCTGAATGCCGAATGCGGCAGGTGTCTCGGTAGGTTCATAAAGGATTTTTCCTTTGAATTTGAACATATTATCGTGCGTGAGCTTTACGGCGAGGACACGGGCGATTATGTGGTCGCTGTAGGCGATAAGGTGGACCTGGACGAGCTTGGAATTTCCGATCTGCTGCCCGAAATGCCGTCAAAGCTGCTCTGCAAGGAGGACTGCAAAGGACTTTGTCCCAAATGCGGCGCAGATTTAAATGAATCCGACTGCGGCTGTGAAAGGCTCGACAGTTAATTTTGGTAAGGAGGTGCTGAATAATGGCAGTACCAAAGAGAAAAGTCTCCAAAGCAAGACGTGACAAGAGGCGCAGCGCTGTATGGAAGCTGGACGCCCCCGCTCTTTCCAGATGCTCTCACTGCGGCGAGCTTACCGCTCCTCATAAGGTTTGCAAGAACTGCGGTTACTACAAGGGCGTCGAGGTAATCAAGAAAGAAGCGTAAGTGCTGATTTTAAGGGCGTGTTGTCTTGCGGTGTATGTTAATGTGCATTAGTTTACTAATGCACAAGTCCGCAGAAATTCATCGCTCTTTAAAGTAGGACAAGTTTTTATTCTCTACGGGAAAGCAGAGCGGATTTTTTCCTCTCTGCTTTTTTCGTAAAGGCTTAATGCAAGAACCGCAAGGCAGGGAGGCAAATAAACTATGGCTGCAAGAATAAAAGAGGTCGCTGCTCATTCGCCCTGCGCTGCCTGCGGGGTAAGGGCGGGGGACGTGCTTGTATCGGTAAACGGTCACAAGATAGCGGACGTTCTCGATTATATGTACTATTCGGCGGAGGCTGAGATAAAGCTGCTGCTTGAACGGGGCAGCGGTCATGTAATGGTGAAGATAGTCAAAAGCGAGTATGACGATCTGGGGCTTACCTTTGACAGCTTTCTTATGGACAGCAAGCAAAGCTGCCGCAACAAGTGCGTTTTCTGCTTTATTGACCAGATGCCCCCGGGAATGCGGGAGACACTTTATTTTAAGGACGATGACGCGCGGCTTTCATTTTTGCAGGGAAATTATGTGACTCTTACCAATTTATCCGATGAGGACGTGCAGAGGATAATTGATATGAGGCTGGGGGTCAACGTTTCCGTGCACACCACCAACCCCGAGCTGCGGTGCAGAATGATGAACAACCGCTTTGCGGGAGAGAAGCTGAAATATCTTTATCAAATGGCCGAGGCGGGGCTTTCCATGAACTGCCAGATCGTTGTTTGTCCGGGTCTCAATGACGGTGATGAGCTGCGGCGGACTCTTACCGATCTTGGAAATTTAATGCCGAATATCAACAGCATTGCCGCCGTGCCTGTGGGGCTGACGGCTTACAGGGAGGGGCTGTACCCTTTGACCCTTTTTGACAGCAAGGGGGCGAGGGAGTGCATTGACATAATGGAGGAGTTTCAGAGGGAGTTTTACGAAAAATACGGAACGAGGCTGGTTTTTCCCTCGGACGAGTTTTATCTCACGGCAGGCAGACCCATTCCGGGTGAAGATTATTACGAGGGCTATCCCCAGTATGAAAACGGCGTGGGTATGCTGCGTTCGCTGGAGAATGAATTTGATGAGGCTTTGGAAAAGGCGGTCGGGGAGGCATCTGACAGGGAACTGTCGGATAGGGAGCTATCCATTGCGACCGGCGCTTTAGCCTATGATTTTATAAAGAGCCTCACAAAAAAGGTCACGGACAAGTTTCCGAATATCAAGTGCCATGTTTACAGGATAGAAAACAAATTTTTCGGGGAAACAATAACAGTAGCGGGCTTGCTGACCGCAGGCGACATTATGGAGCAGCTGGCGGACAGGCCCCTTGGCAGGGAGCTTTTGCTCACAAGCGCGATGATAAAGCATGACAGCGATCTTTTTCTGGACGATCACCGTATATGCGATGTGGAAAAGGCGCTGGGAGTGAAGATAAGATTGACGGAAAATGACGGCGGAGATCTGCTGAATGCAATTCTGGGCAGGTAATGCGGTCGGTGAGGTTTCCCGAAAAATTCAAATAAATATAGAGTGCAAAGGCAAAAGTTTTATGCAGGAGTGATGATAATGCCAAATACAGCGCTGCCCATACTGGCTGTGGTGGGACGCCCCAATGTGGGGAAGTCCACGCTTTTCAACAAGCTGGCGGGCAAGAGGCTTTCTATAGTTGAGGACACACCGGGGGTCACCCGTGACAGAATTTACACCAAGTGCGAATGGCGCAACCGTGAATTTATGATAGTGGACACGGGGGGCATAGAGCCTGTAAGCGAGGACATTATATTAAAGCAGATGAAGCGGCAGGCGCAGGCGGCTATTGAGAGCGCCGATGTTATTGTGTTTATGACGGATGTGCGCACGGGGGTCACGGCGGACGATTACGAGGTGGCGACTATGCTTCGCAGCAGCGGCAAGCCTGTTATTGTGGCGGTGAACAAGTGCGACTCCATAGGCGATCCGCCTGCGGCTTTTTATGAGTTCTATAACCTTGGCATGGGCGACCCCATTGCCATTTCCGCACAGCACGGGCACGGGTCGGGGGACCTCTTAGACGAGGCGTTCAAGTCGTTTCCCGAGGAAAGCTCTGAGGACGAGGGGGACGACAGGATAAGAGTTGCGGTCATAGGCAAGCCCAATGTGGGCAAATCCTCCCTTATCAACCGTATTGCGGGGGAGGAGAGGGCTATTGTTTCGGACATTGCGGGGACTACCAGAGACGCTACGGACACGGAGATAGAAAACGAGCACGGGAGGTATATTTTCATTGACACGGCGGGGATACGCCGCAAGTCGAAAATTACCGAGAAGATAGAGCATTACAGTGTGCTGCGGGCGTATATGGCGGTGGACCGCTCGGACGTGTGCGTTATTGTGATAGACGCTGTTACGGGCTTTACCGAGCAGGATTCCAAGGTGGCGGGCTATGCCCATGAACAGGGCAAGGCCTGCATTGTGGCGATAAACAAGTGGGACGCCGTTGAAAAGGACACAAACACCATGGACGAATACACAAGCACCTTAAAGGAAAAATTCAGCTTTATGTCCTATGTGCCTTTCATTTTCATTTCCGCAAAGACGGGGCAGCGTGTGGACAAGCTTTTCCCTCTTATCAACAGCGTTAATTCACAGAACAGTATGCGGATAACCACGGGAATGCTCAATGATGTGCTTTCCTATGCTACTACGAGGGTTCAGCCTCCCTCGGACAAGGGCAAGCGGCTGAAGATATACTACATGACACAACCGTCCACAAAGCCGCCGACGTTTGTGGTGTTTGTGAACCGTGCCGATCTGTTCCATTTTTCCTATCAGCGGTACATTGAGAATCAGATACGGCAGACCTTCGGGCTTACGGGCACGCCTGTGCGGTTTGTGGTCAGGGAGAGAGATTCTAAAGA
Source organism: uncultured Ruminococcus sp. (assembly GCA_947175005.1). Taxonomy (GTDB): domain Bacteria; phylum Bacillota; class Clostridia; order Oscillospirales; family Ruminococcaceae; genus Huintestinicola. The sequence goes on from CAMWLD010000063.1 coordinate 7,131, forward strand.
TGTGAAGTAAGTATTGGTCATGCCGCATAATATTGAAAAAGGTGTGAATGTTATTTGGAGAAATCTCATTTTCAAAAGAGTATAGATGATTCCATTGACAGATTTTATGACAACATCAGCAGTAATATTGAAATGCTTCCGGGCATTCCAAAGGATAAAGGGCTGCTGATACTTAATGAGCTGCTGTCTTATGCTTGCGACGCTTCAAATCAAATGCTGATAGATCATTCAATGTATCTGATAAAAAAGATACCCTGCGGGTGGTTCGGGGAGAATGTGCGGGAGGCTGTCGGACTTGATTCCGATGAGGCATGGTGCTTTGATCTTGACGACCCATATGTGTTTGACAGATTGATATGCGTTTTAAAGCAGATGAACTGCGGCGCATATGTAAAGGAACTTACCGATCGGCCGCCTGCGGGCAGCAGAATAAAATAAATGCAGCTATGGGACACAGATGTCTGTGAACTGAAGTCTCATGGGTTGCAACGGGAGGAAATTTTCATGATAATTCTTGCTCCGATACTGACGGCGGTGCTGTCTTATTTGCTTGGCAGTTGCAATTCCGCCATAATTGTGGTCAGGCTTTTAAAGCATGAGGATATTCGGAATTTCGGCAGCAAAAATGCAGGGCTTACAAACACCCTGCGCTGCTTTGGCAAGCTGCCCGCTTTGCTTACTCTTATAGGCGACTTGCTCAAAGGCGTGATCGCGGCGTTTATCAGCATTAAGCTGTGGGAAATGCTGCTGGGTGCGGATTTTGAGAGCGTTTATCTTTTTGATGAGCGTGCTGTGGGATATTTATCGGGGATATTCTCTATTTTGGGACATATTTTTCCCGTTTACTATGGGTTCAAGGGGGGCAAGGGGGTTCTGGTTTCCTGTTCGATCTTGCTGGTTATAGACCCTGTGACATTCTGCATTGTAATACCGTTTTTCATTGTGGTGGTGGCTATTTCAAGGTATGTTTCACTGGGGTCGATACTGGCGGCGTGCGCTTACCCTGTGATAACCTTTTGTGTGCATATGTTTGTGTACAACCTGGGGCTTCCGAGGTCGGTGCTGCACACGGCAATGGTCATGGTGACAAGCGCTTTGCTTATTTATATGCACCGTACAAACATTACTCGGCTTAAAAACGGCACGGAAAATAAATTCGGACAGAAAAAGAAAAATCAGGTGCCGAATGATACGAGGTAAAATTTAAGTTCGGAAACAAAGGGGTTTCCGAACGTATTGTTCTTTTATAGATGTCTTTATATTTTCGGGTTGGTTTTTTCAGACTGTGTGAAAGAAATTTTCAGTCAATATTCAGCAAATCCGTCAGTCCGCTTACATTTAAGTTATCAAGGCATTGGGCAAAGGCGGACATTTTTTCGGCGTATTCACTGCTTTCATAGTCCAGTCCCATATACTGATAATGGGCTTCGGCAGATTCGTAGGAAAGCTTTGCCGCTGCTGCTGCATCTCTGCTGTCCTTAAAGGCTATATAATGCAGCAGGTGCATTATTTCACAGGTAATGTTTACGCAGACGTCAAAATATTCGCCGTCTTCATCACGGAGTTTTTCCAGAAAATCATTGCAAAGTGTGCTGTACTTTTCTGCCCTGACTCGGTCGAGAGAATCGCGGTTCATAAGAATATGGACGAAGGCTTCATAGCATACTGCGAATTTGTCTATGCTCCGGTTCTCTGCTTCTATGTAGTATTTATAGCTGCGCATATCCCGAAGGCAAATGGCAATGATAAAGTCAACATTTTGTTCAAAGGTTTGGTTTTCTGTTTTTTGGGTCATTTTTTCTTCAAATTCGTGATAATCAAGCATACGGTTTTCCTCCGTTATTTTAGGTATTGTGTTGTCATCAACAAATGTATTATACCATATTATAATATAATTTGTCAATTAAACAGTGAATATTAATTTTGAAATGGCCCTAAAAATTCCAAATAGACATATGCAAAGCGGCTAAGGAAAACTTGGTCGCTTTTGATGTACAATTCAAATTTTTTAGGGTATGCATTCTACGCTTTGAGCCGCGGCGATTGGGCGTTTATTCCGATTTTTTAAATTGAATCGGCGTCATTCCCTCGTATCTTTTAAAAAGCTTGCAGAAATAGCTTGCGGTGCAGAAGCCTGTTTCGATAGCAATATTTTCAACGGTTTTGTCGGAGGACGTAAGAAGCTCCTTTGCGGCCTGTATGCGGCGTTTTGCAATATATTCCATGGGACGTGTGCCGAGAGTCCTTTTGAAAAGCAGACAGATATACTGCCCGGACACTCCCGAAACCGCGCAGAGATCGTCCATTG
>CAMWLD010000064.1 GCA_947175005.1 uncultured Ruminococcus sp.
GGACTGGGTGGTAAATGAGGAGAAGCTTCCCGGCGGGCTGAAATATCTGGTGGATGAGGTCAATAAGCTGGGAATGAAGTTCGGCATCTGGTTTGAGCCGGAAATGATCTCTCCCGACAGCGAGCTTTACAAAGCGCACCCCGACTGGGCTATTCAGATAAAGGGTATGCCCATGACACAGTCAAGGCAGCAGTATGTGCTGGATTACAGCCGCAAAGAGGTGCGTGACTGCATTTACGGGCAGATGAGGGAAATTCTTGACAATGCAAATATTGAATACATCAAGTGGGATATGAACAGGCAGCTGACGGAGGTAGGCTCGAATGCGCTTCCTCCCGAGCGGCAGAGAGAGCTTTGGCACAGGTATGTGCTGGGGGTTTATGATGTAATGGAGCGTTTGACGAGCGATTATCCGAAGCTGCTTCTGGAAAACTGCTCGGGCGGCGGGGCAAGGTTTGACCCGGGTATGCTGTTCTATTCGCCGCAGATATGGGCTTCCGACGATACAGACGCTATTGAGCGGCTGAAGATACAGCACGGCACTTCCATTTGCTATCCTGCCTCTGCTATGGGCGCTCATGTTTCCGACTGTCCCAATCACACCGTTGGCAGGAGCACTCCATTTGAAACAAGAGGCAATGTAGCTATGGTGGGCACATTCGGATATGAGCTGGATGTGACGAGGATCCCCAAAGAGGACAGGGAGAAGATACCCGGGCAGATAGAGATGTTCAAGAAATACAATCCGCTGATTCGCACGGGAGATCAGTACCGCATAGGAAACGTGTTTGAGGACAATATGTGGGACGCCTGGGTGTTTGCCGCAAAGGACAAGAGCGAGGCTGTGTTCACCTTTGTGCAGGTGCTGGGCAGACCCAATTACCGCAGCCGCAGGATAAAGCTCAAGGGACTTGCACCCGAAAAAATGTACAAGAACCACGACACGGGCGAGATACATTCAGGAGCGGCGCTGATGAACTGCGGGATAAACGTTTCACTTGACGGCGACTTTAAGTCCAAGGTGGTTTATTTCAGTGCGGTGAACTGATATACTGTTGTTCACATAGGCTATAGCTTTAAAAAATATCGCAGCCTGCTTCATAAAAACGGAGCAGGCTGTGATTTTTTTCGTAAAATAATCTTGACTAACACAAAGCTTTGCGCTATAATATAGACAGGTAAAGGAAAGAGAGTGTTTGCGGTGGTTTGTCCGTAAAAATTCACATGTTACGGCGGAATATCACTGTTGAAAGGACTTTTTTTAAAAGGGGTATATATGAGTAAATTAATCAGCTTATCCGATCATATTGTTATGACCGGTGATTTTGAAAGGTTAGAAAAAAAGCTTCATTTTTCTTTGCCGGAAGATTACAAGAAATTTATGATAAAGCAAAACGGTGTTGAAATCAGTAAAAATTATATATGCAGTTTTCCGATTCAAGCTTGTTCGGAAGAACGGGATATTTTGCAGATGATATATTGCATAAATTCCGATACGGCTATTAAAGAAGTCAGCATTGATTATTGGATCAATTTTTATGAGGATGAAATTACAATTTTCAACAGGCATATAATGATCCCCATAGGAGTATCTGCTTTTGGATCGCCGATTATGATGACAAAAAGAGGCGGCATTTATCTTGCAGATTATTCGTGCAGCTTTAAAAGTACTGCAAAATTCAAATTCCTATATCGAATTGCCCGTTCTTTTTCCGAGTTTACAGATAACTTAACTTTTGAAGAAAGGCATATGTGCAATAATTAAGCTTTTATAAGAACGACCACATGATTGACGCTTTGGTGACGGCGAACGGCAATTACAACTTGAAGGGTCAGCTTACTTTTGTTACCGGCGAAATAGGCATGTATATGAATATGACTTAATGAAAAAACTGCAATATGATAACAGACCGAGGTGAGAATATGGATAGGTCAGAGCTTAAAAAGTATATAAATTTAGGTAAACTGCCAATAACAGTATTTCGTAAGCAATTCCGGGGAAGTATTGACGCCATAATCAGAGTGACAAAAGGCTATTGTGTTTTTCTTGATTATGATGACGACTGCGACGATGAGGGAGGACTTAGAGTTACATTTCATTATGATTCCTTTGACGAGATGGTCGATTCTATAGAAAAATACGTGAATGGGGATATTGAATTATATAAGATATATCTTGATGAACCCGAAGAAAAAAGCTTTAATGACAATGACTGGAAAATGTTTCAAGATGATGTTTATAACCATAGGTTAGTCCTGTTAGAAAACAGTTCTTCCTTTTTTATAGGTGATCTGTATTGGAGAGGATTATATTTAAATGAAATTACTCCGTTTTGTTCGGATGATGAGTTCAAAAAATGGATAAAAAAAGCAAATGATTATGATGATGTCGGTGACTGATATCTTATATCTGAAAGGATGATTTCGTTGATAAGTCACGAAAGCGGAATTATAGAGATTTTTACATATCCTTCTTTGAATAAGGGAAAATATCTGTTGAAAATTTATTTAAGTAAATCGGGTGCAAAGGGGTTGGGCACGGAACTGATCAGGTGGTCATATCACTGTAATGAGGGAGGGCATTTTCATATTGAGCCTATGCCGTATAAACATATATATGAATCAATGGGAGTATTTTGTTTACCCGGAAGCTCTGAAATTATATTTGAAAGCGGTTTCAGCAATTATGAAACATTGATAAATTGTGATGAAGATTATGATATAAACAGTGATAATACTATTTTTGCTGAACTGGTTGACTTAAATGATAATATTGCTTTACATAACAGGGTTCAATTTTCTTTTAATAAAAATGCTATGAGGGATTTGGGAGAATTTTTGTGTCAGAATAATATTGTAAACAATTTGTTCGCTTGGGAGATCAATAAACCGTATAGTGAGAATTTAGATGTATGTTTCATATCAAATGAAAAAAGCATTACTGCGGTTGAAGTAATAATTACCGAAAATAAATGCATAGATGATTTTTATAAATAAGAAAAAGTAAACAAAATTATTTTATGCGTTTCATCGGCTTATGACGCAAGGTGACGGGTTACCCGTCAGACAGACCGACATGGGTACGGCAAACGGTAACAAATGATATTTCCGAACTGCTCGAAAGGCTTTCGGCAAGCTTTGGAAAATAACAATTTGCGTGAAATCTTTTCGGTCTATGCAACAGCAGGAGAGATTTTATAGGTGTGCCTGAAAATATACTTGCTCGGTGCACTTTTTTGTATATTTCATGTTAATAAAAATAATATAAAAATTTACTTGACGGCAGGGAAAATATATGTTACAATAATTATAGCTTTAAAATTCAGAAAATTATAGGTTGAATTATATAAAAAATTCCCGGCATAAAATGTTCGGAGAAAGGGGCGTTATTATGGAAATTGAATACCTTTCAAGTCTTAAACGCCCCGGCGATACGGTGGAGCTTTATAAGGCGCTGGAATGGTATATGCTGGACGGGTACACCGATGAGGATATCAGAAAGGCCAACGAAAGCTTTTACTCGGTTTACGCTTATGACGGGGACACGCTGGTGGGGCTGGGGCGTGTGGCTTCCGACGGACTTATTGCGGCGGTAATGAGCGGCATTTGCGTTCGTACCGACTACAGGCGGCACGGGATAGGCGCGGAGATCGTAAAGCGCATTGTCGACTACTGCCAGTCGGGGATCTATTCGCTGAATGTGCAGATATTCTGCGAGGACAGTCTCATAAAATGGTACGAGGGCATGGGCTTCGAGAAAATGGCGGTGGGTATGCGCAAGCAGATGCCCATTCGTGAGGAGCACTGTGCGCTGAAAAAGAATTTCAGCGAGGTCTACGGCATTGAGCAGATAGCCGAGCTTTCCGAGGAATTCTACTGGTATGATTTTGACGCGTTCGGTGATTTCAGCTACTACGGCGGCATTGGCAGCGAGGGGGTAAAGGTCCCGTTTATCAGAATGAACCTTTATTGCAGAGAGCCTGTGAAATTCTGCGCGGAGATGATATTTGAAAATGTCAGCGAATTTGAGATAGGCTGCCTTGGCGTGCGCACGCCTTTGTTCGGCTTCGATATTGTGAACACGGAGAAGCTGGGATATGCGGAGAAAAAGCGGTACAAGGTGCGTTCGCTGGAGGATGATGATATTTCCTTTTTCTGCGAGAAGTTCAGGGTAATGTCGGTGACGGATCTTTCAAAGGCAACTTCGGTCATTTCGGGGGCTTATTCGCCTATTAATAAGATCTCTTCCGTTCCCCCGGAGGACGATGAGGGAACGCTTAGCAATGATGAAAATGCCGATGTGAACGGTGAAAATGATATAACAGACAATTCCTCTTATTCCGAATACAGTGAGTCGGGATATGATTCGGGAGATGACGATGACGGACTGACGGACGAGAGCGGCGGTTTTTCGGGCTTTGCGGATTTTTACTATTCGCCGGAGGAGGACGACGGGGCGGAGGATAATGCGCCTGCGTATGAAAGTGCGTCGGAAATCGCTGCGCCTGCGGATACAGGCTTCGGTGAAGAACGGCGGGATCTTTCGGGAAGGCTCAAGGAACTCATGGACACGGCGGCGGACGTTGATAATCTGCTGAAACAGCTTGATGAGATCAATTAACAGAGCTCTTGTTATCGGAGATCATTTGATTTGAGGCAGGAAAACAGAGGGGTATTTTTCGTTTCGATAAAACGACAGCCTTTTGTTTTCTGCCTTTTATTATTATATTAATGAGGCTTTTGCATAGGTCGGAAATGGCTTGGTACAGCCGTTTGAGAGCGTTTGATGCAGCATGGCTACAGCTACACTATAGCCTTTCGGATAAAAAATGTAAAGCGGTGGATAGGAATGGAAAAAGTATTTCACACAAGCTCCGCAGAGGAAACGGAGGAGCTGGGGGAGCGGATAGGGCGCAGCTTAAAGGGCGGTGAGCTTATTGCCTACAAGGGGGGCTTGGGAGCGGGGAAAACCGCTATGACAAGGGGAATTGCAAGGGGAATGGGGATAAAATGCAGCGTATCTTCTCCCACGTTTACGATTGTGAATGAATACCCGGGAGAGGTATCGTTGTACCATTTTGATATGTACCGTGTGGGAAGCTTTGAGGATCTGGAAAGCACGGGCTTTTTTGATTATTTTGACGGGGCTGCGGTAATTGCCGTGGAATGGTGGGAGAATGTGGAGGAATTCCTTGGAGAATTTGAGCCAATCGTGATCGAGATCTCGGGGAATGGCGAGGAAAGGGAAATAACGATAAAATATAACGGGCAGTGAGCGTGTGTTCGGGTGAAGTTCTGTACATCGGTTTATATAAAGCTTATCATAAAAGGTCAGAAGAATAATTATCGGGTCATTGGCAGATCATTATTAATTATTAACTATTAATTATTAATTAATTTCATAGGGTGTGATATAAAATGCTGATATTGGGAATGGACACTTCGGGAAAATATGCTTCCTGCGGGCTTTGCGAGGACGGGCGTTTGCTGGGAGAGGTTTGCATTGGCACAAGGCGGGCGCATTCACAGGTGATACTGCCTATGGCAAAAAGGCTTGTGGAGGACTGCGGCAAGGAAATAGGCGATATTGACGGGTTTGCGGTTGTGACGGGGCCGGGGTCGTATACGGGGCTGAGGATAGGCATTGGTGCGGTCAAGGGGCTGTGCTTCGGGTCGGGAAAGCTTTGCGGGGGAGTGTCGGCGCTGGAGGCGATAGCGGCGAATTTCTGCGGGGCTGTTGTTTGCGCTGTTATGCACGCCAGACAGGACCTCTATTACGGGGCGTTTTTTGAGGTGGATATGAATGGGGATATTAAGCGTTTGGGCAGTGAGGGGGACAGGATAATCCCTTTGAATGAGCTTGCGGGAGAGGCATGGGAAATGGCGATCGGGAGGAAAGTACCTGTTATATGCGCGGGGGAGGGCTGCGAGGATATTGCGAGGGCGGCGAATGCGCTCGGTGAGGGACAGGAAAGCGAGTTGGAGTTCGGTGTGTTTGCTGCTCCCGAAAATATGCGCAGGCCGAGTTCGTATGGAATTTGCAGGATCGCCGAAAGGCAGGGGCTTTATGAGCCCGAGAAGCTTGAGGCGGAATATATGCAGGTGACTAAGGCGGAAAAGGATCTGCAGGAGGCGCAGAAGTAGAAGCATTTATTGAATATGTAAAAAGAAAATATCCAAACAATGGGTGGTGAACTAATGTGACCAATTGTGATTTTGTTGAAATTATCAACACACAAATTAGAGATGAGGTTGTTAGAATAGTTGAAAAGGATTTATGTGAACTATCAAATAATAAGTTCAAAATTTTGAATGAGCTATTAAACTGGTATGATACAAAGGATGATAATGAAAGGCAAATCATTACAAAACTTATAAAACGAGTATATGATTGTGCTGCTTGGAGAATTTTGCATATGATGGATGATGGAAAAGAATATTACGGCAGATTTGAACTGTGTTTTATTGATGATAAAACTAATGAAAAGACACATTTTATTGATCCGCCGAATTTAGATGAACTACATGAATTATATGAACCGGAATTTTTAAAAAATATCGAATAGGTTATCCTTTTCTATATTGGATAACCTCATAAGCGTTACCAATACGCAGGGTGTGATTACAAGCTACATTAACAAATGGATTTGACAATGAAATGAATGTTACCGCTATTGTGTATGATATTGTTAATAAGATGTCATCTTCTGTCGATGAAAATGACAGAATAACAGTTTTATAAATACAATTGATAGGCAGAAACAGCATTACGCTGATTACTGATATATTATTTTTTACTCTGACTTAATTTGACAGGGTAATGGAAAAATTTAAAAATGGAGTGATGTTTATGGAAAAGAAGTATCGGCTCATTTGGGGCGTTTGCCTTATCCTTATAGGAATAGGGACGGTCATTCTTATGGGGAGCAATATTATAGGGGCGGAGCTGCCCGATATGGCAAGGCGGGTCATTGGAGTTGTGGATCTGGTCGGACTGGTTGGATTGGGGTTTACTTCGGTTAAGATATTTAAGGGTGAAGGTTAAGGGAGAGTTTCTTGCCTCTAATATTCTTGCTTCTGTTTGTGGCGCCGGCGGCGTCACAAATTTTTTTGGAAGTTATGAACTTGACATTTTTGGGTAAATGGGGTAAAATTATATAAGCATATAAATTCGGTGTGAATGGTGCGGAAAATATTTTGAAAATTGAGGGAGACCGAGAACGGAACTTTACGGTTCATACACGGGATTTTTGCGGTGTGCGGAATACGGTGCGGGAAAATGAAATGGCTGCATTTCCTGCTTCCTGCCTCTGAATTTCCTGCCTCCGGGCATTCGGTCTCCCGATCACGGGTTTTAAATTATGGATAGATTGGTTTTAGGACTCACGGCTCATGTGGACGCAGGGAAAACTACGTTGGCGGAGGCTTTGCTTCTGGCTTGCGGAGAGGTGCGGACGGCGGGCAGGGTCGACAAGGGCACGGCGTTTCTGGACACGTTTGAGATCGAGAAAAAACGGGGGATAACTGTTTTCTCAAAGCAGGCGGTGATAAGTCACGGGGGCAGGAAATACACGCTGCTGGACACCCCCGGTCATGCGGATTTTTCGGCGGAGACGGAGCGGGCACTGGCGGTTATGGACCTTGGGATAATGGTCATAAGCGGGGCAGAGGGGGTGCAGAGTCACACGGAGACGCTGTGGAGGCTTTTTGCAAGATATAATGTGCCGCTGATAATATTCGTGAATAAAATGGATATTTCCCCTTACAGCCGTGAGGAAATTATGGAGATGATAAAAAGCAGGCTGACAGACAGGGCGGCGGATTTTTCGGCGGCGCGTGGACGCGGTGAGCTGTTAGAGGATATTTCGGCGGCGGACGAGGATATAATGAATGAATATTTGGAAAAGGGAGATGTGGGCGACGGGCTTATTGCGGAGGCGGTTTCAAGGCGGCTTATTTTTCCCTGCTGCTTCGGCGCGGCGCTCAGGCACAAGGGGATAGGGGAGCTGTTGGATATAGTGGACAGGTTTGCGAAAGCCCTTGTGTACGGTGAGAGGTTTGGGGGGATAGTTTACAAGATAACCCGTGACAAGGGGGTAAGGCTTAGTCATTTAAAGGTTACGGGGGGAAACTTAAAGGTACGTGAGGAAGTTTTCAGCGGGGAGAAGATAGGGCGGATAAGAATGTATTCGGGGGAGAAATTCAGCTGCCCCGATGAGGTTTTTGCGGGGGATATTTGCGCTGTGGAGGGGCTGAATTCTACGTATGCGGGGCAGCTGCTTGGGGCAGAGGCTGAAAAGTCGGGGGGCGGTGCGGGCGCTAAGCAAGCTGTGCTGGAGGCGGCGCTTTATTACAGGGTGATACCTGTAAACACGGATGTACAGGTGGCGTTGGAGCGTTTGCGGATACTGGAAGAGGAGGACCCTGCGCTTAAGATAAGCTGGAAAAGTGACATAAAGGAAATTGGGGTGCGGCTTATGGGGGAGATTCAGCCGGAAATTTTAAAGACGGTTTACAGGGAAAGGTTCGGGGAAGAGATAGAATTCGGCGAGGGGACGGTGGCTTACAAGGAAACTATCCTTGGTGACGTTTACGGGGTGGGGCATTATGAGCCTTTGCGGCATTATGCGGAGGTGCATGTGAAGATAAGCCCGGGGGAGAGGGGAAGCGGGGTGGTATATGAGAGTGCGTGCTCGGAGGACGTTTTGGAGAGGCACTGGCAGAGGCTGATAATTTCGGCTATGGAGGGGAAGGAGCATTTGGGGGTGCTTATGGGTGCGCCTTTGACGGACGTTAAGATAACGCTTATAAAAGGCAAGGCGCATTTGAAGCACACGGAGGGGGGAGATTTCAGGCAGGCGGCTTTGAGGGCTGTGCGAATGGCGCTGATGGGGGCGAGATGTAAGCTGCTGGAGCCTTGGTATGAGTTTGTGCTGCGGATTCCGAGGGAATGCGTGGGGAGGGCGATGACCGATCTGGAGAGAATGGGGGCGGAGTTCGGTGCGCCTTGCGATGAGGGGGAAACGGCTGTGATAAGCGGCAGGGCGGCGGTTTCGAGAATGCGGAATTATCAGAGCGAGGCGGCGGCTTATTCGGGGGGACGGGCAAGTGTTACGAGAGTTTTCGGGGGATATGGGGACGCAGCGAGTGCGGAGGATATAATAAGTGCAAATGGGTATGACCCGGAGGGGGATTTGGATAATCCTGCGGACAGTGTGTTCTGCTCTCATGGGGCAGGGGTAATTGTGCCCTGGAGAGAGGCGGCGAAGAGGGCGCATATGGAGATAGACAGGGGGGATATTGCGGGGTGTGATAA
>CAMWLD010000065.1 GCA_947175005.1 uncultured Ruminococcus sp.
CTTTTCACCCACGCCGTTCTTAACGTTCCCGGGGAGCACAATGTTGTCAATGCCGTGGCAGCGGCAGCGGCGGCAAGCCTTTGCAGTGCTGACGGCGAGGCTGTTAAAAAGGGTCTCGGGGAATTTACCGGGGCAAAGCGCCGTTTCGAGAAATACGGCGAAGCCAAGGGCGTTGTTGTCTGCGACGATTACGGACATCACCCTGCCGAGCTTACTGCCACCCTTACAGCCGCAAAGGGACTGGGCTTTGACCGTGTCTGGGCGGTGTTCCAGCCCTTCACCTTTTCGAGGACGGCAATGCTGCTGGAGGATTTTGCAAAGGCTCTGTCCATTCCCGATAAATGCGTGATAACTGCCATTATGGGCTCACGGGAGAAGAACACCTACAATATTTACGACAAGGACCTTGCTTCCCGTATTCCCGGAGCGGTATGGTTTGAGGACGTGCAGGAACATGACGCAAATTTTGAACTGTGCGCCGACTATGTGGCAAAGAATGCCCGCCCGGGGGACTTGGTTCTTACCATGGGCTGCGGCGACTGCAACAAATGCGCAAGGCTTATTCTGCAAAAGCTTGAAGCAATGGAATGATCGGCACAATACAGCGAAATAAATTTTTGGCAAAGGAATGTTACAATGGATAATAATTTTAACAGCGGAACAGATTTTTCGGCGGAGAAATCCCCCGAAAATCATGAAAATGTCCAAAGAGACATGTTTTCCGAAGAAACCGGCTTCGGAAACTATCCCCCGGGCAATGGGCAGGACCGGCAGCCTCGATCCGATCAATGGCAAAATCAGCCGAACGGTTGGCAGAATCAACCGAACGGTTGGCAAAATCAACCGAACGGTTGGCAAGGGCAGCCGAATCAATCGGGGCAATGGCAAGGCGGCAGAACCGATTTGAATAATCAATGGCAGTCGCAGCCTAACGTGTTCGAGCAGGCACAGCCCAATAGCTTCGGGCAATGGCAGGGATATCAGGGCAGCGGATCGGGTCAAGGACAGCAGGGTTATCAAAATCAGCCACATCAGCCGCAGCAGCCGGGACAAGACCCGTCCGGCTCCGCACCCTATCCCGGTTACCGCCCTTACACCAGCTATCAACCCGCACCCGGGCAGCCTATGTATTCCCAAATGCAGGATTCATTTTCGGTGACATATCCCGAGCGCAGGGCTATAAAATCCCAATATTTCGGGGTATTCTCCAAGGGGATAATCCATGCTGTAGGCTCTTTTGCCGCAGCGCAGATATTCTTTATCCTTATGACCCTGAATGGCTATGAATTCCGCACCGATAATGAGGGCGCTCAGATAATGGACTGGCAATATCTTTTGGCGGCAACGCTCCCCTCGGTAATATTTTGCCTGCTGCTGTTCATTTGGGATAAATTCCGCGGCAGGGTAAGCTTCAAAAGCTATTTTTCCACTGATAAGATCAGCGGACGGCAGATACTGGGCTTCTTCGGGGCGTTTCTGTTTGCCTTTTCCGCAGGGCAGCTCGGGCAGTATGTCCTATACATAGCCTGCCTTGTATTCGGGGTATCACCCATTCCCGAAAGCTATGCCACTGCCCCGCAGTATGATACGCCGTATTTTATCGTAACCTTTGTGATGACGGTTTTTGTTGCTCCTATCGCCGAAGAGCTTATGTTCCGCGGAGTGGTGCTAAGGGGACTTTCGCAGGTAAGCGGCAGATTTGCGATCTTTATGTCGGCAGCCATGTTCGGACTTATGCACGGCAACCTTACACAGGCCTTCTGCGCCTTTGTTATGGGGATAGTTTTCGGCTATGCGGCGGTAAAGACCGACTCGCTGGTGCTGCCCATAATCGGACATATCACCGCAAATTTCGTTACCACAACAACCGTGCTTGTGGAATATTTCCTTGGAGAGGATGTCAGCAACGCCTACTGGTTCGCCGTTCTGGGATTGTTCGGACTGATCGGGCTTATTGCAGTTATCGTAATGTACTCCAAGGGATATATCCGTTTTCCCGAATACAGCGAATATCACCGCAAGCGCACAATGCCCATTGCCATAACCTGTATCAGCTTTTGGGTGCTTATGGTGCTTTACTGGGGAGATATTCTGTCCAAATTTGAACTGGTCGAATGGTAAAATGTCAGTATGTATTTTGCTGCACGGTAACTTCAAACCCGGCAATTATGTCGTTTTTTGACAATTAACAATAATTTCGGACGGTTGTATAAGGAGTGTATCATAATGGAAAACGAAAGATTCTGCGCTTCCTGCGGCGTTATCTTTGGAGACGATGATGATGTGGTTGCCTGCGAGCGCTGCGGGACGCGCTATCACAGGTATTGCTATAATATTTCCGAGCAGGGCATTTGCCGCTGCCAATATGACAAACAGGCGATCTACAGAGAACCCTCTCACACCCTTGACGTTCGGGTCGGAGATAGCGTAGAACCCGTTGACAGAAGCACTCGCTGTCTTTCCTGCGGCAGGGCTGCTGTTCCGGACGGCAGATTTTGCCCCTACTGCGGCGGACTTACAGCCGCCCCGGGCTTCAGCGTCTCGGAGATAGCCCTTATAGGAAGCGCCGCCTCCGAATATATCCGCAAATTCGAGAGACTCCGCCAAGGGGGCATAAGCTGGAACTGGTGGGCATTCCTTTGGACTCCCTTATGGTGCTTCTATCGTAAAATGTACCTTGTCGGGATTGCCGCAATGGCGCTGCAATGGATCACTCGGCTGCTTTTGGGCAGTGCAGCGGTGCTTTTTCAGCTGATCCTTTACATAGTGTACGGCATTATTGCAGACAGCATTTACATGAACAGGATAGAGCAGCTTTCCAAAAAAGCCGAGGGACTTTACGGCGACCGTCGGGATGATTTTTTCCGTATAAACGGGGGAGTGAGCACCACTGCTCCCATTCTGCTCGGGGTAGGTCTGCTTATGTTGACTATCGTATTGACATATGCTTTAATGTAGATCATATACATAATGTCTTAAAAAGCATTGCATAATAAGCAAACCGCCGATCCACGGCGGTTTTTATTTTCATAACTAATCCTACTGAAATAAAAATAAAAATATTTGTTTTTCGATAAAAACCTATTGACATTCGCAAAAGAATGTGATATAATACCTTTAAGGAAAATGCAAATTCAAATTCCGGGAGGTATGCAAACCATGTACATAAAGCTCATTCAGCCGAAAATGAAGAAACGCCCCATGGATACCGACTTAAAGACCCATATGTCGCCGCCTCTGGGACTGTACACCATTGCAAATATGCTGCGGGAGCGGCACATTGTAACGGTGGAAAATGAGAATATCGCCCCTGTGGAGCTTTATGACCGCCCCGACGCCGTGGGCATATCCGTTACTGTGGATACATTGCCCCGTGCAATAAAGCTTGCCCGTATTTTCCGCCGTCAGGGCATTCCCGTGATAGCGGGAGGTATATTTGTTACAACCGCCTCCGATTTTATCCCCGAAAATGCCTTTGATTCCCTTTGCATAGGGGCTGCCGAGCTTACCTGGAATGATATTGCGGCAGACCTTGAAAAGGGCGCTTTAAAGAAAATTTACCGCTGCCCCCGTCCCTTAAAGGGGGAGGACACTGTTTCACCAGCCTATGACATGATACGGCAGGACAAGTACCTTTACTGCAACATCATACATACAAGCAGAGGCTGCCCCTACCGCTGCGATTTCTGCTATAACAGCTCCCGTGAACGGCAGTATGTGAACCGACCCATAAAAGACGTTTTGGCGGATATAAAGGCGGCGGGCAACAGGCACGTTATGTTCATTGACGATAATTTTACCGGCAATCCCGCTTGGACAAGGGAATTCCTCGAAAAAATAGAACCGCTTAAATTAAAGTGGAACGCAGCCGTTTCCATAGATATAGCAAAGCGCCCCGAGCTGCTCAGGCAAATGCGCCGCTGCGGCTGCCAAAGCCTGTTTATCGGCTTTGAGAGCATTGTGGGCGGGTCGGTAAAGGGAGTGCATAAGGTGCAGAATGAACGGGCAAAATACGAAGAGGCGGTGAAGATCATTCACGGTATGGGGATAATGATAAACGCCAGCTTTGTATTCGGATTGGACAGCGACACACCCGAGGTTTTTGAGGACACTGTCCGCTGGATAATCGCAAACCGCATAGAAACCGTCACCTCTCACATTCTCACCCCCTATCCGGGCACAAAGCTTTACGGGGAAATGGCAGAGCAGGGGAGAATACTCACCAATGATCTTGCCCTCTACAACACCGCTCACGTGGTTTTCCAACCGAAGAATATGACCCCGGGGCAGCTTTATAACGGCTACCTTGACGTGTACCGCCGTGTTTACAGCTTTAAAGGGATAATAATGCGCCTGCCGAAGGAGCGTTCACAGATAATGCCCTATCTGCTTTTTAATATTTTCTACCGCAAATTCGGCAATTTTACCGACAGACTTTGCAAGACGGTTGGATATAACCGAATGGGAAAGATCGCAGAGAAAATGTCATACTGAATTGTCATGATTTCCCTCACTTCGGATAAGGAAATGGGGGAAATTATGTACTTGTTCAACAAAGCGTTAAGCAGTATAGAAAACATTTTTGTAAAATCTGCCATACAAAAAAATGGAAAAATTTTAGAAAAACCCTTGCATTTTCCTGAAAATTGTGATATAATAACAATAACCGATTTAAAGAGTGTTGAAAAACGCCGCCGAATTGCACCTTGGGCAATTCAAATGTGCCGTTCAAAAATGTGCCCCGTGCCATTGACGAAAACAGGCTTGTGAAAGGGCTTCGGGCGGTGCGGCTTACGCTTTAAGTAAAAATTTAATCCGATATATAGGTGTGCGGGCCCTGTGCAACAAAACACCGTGAACCATGTCAGGCGGGGAACCGAGCAGCATTAAGCGGTACGTTTAGTGTGCCGCAGCAAGTCCGCACACCTATGTACCGGATTTTTTTGGAAGTGATCTATTGAAGTTTCTTTCGGGGCTTATGAATTCCCTGCGGGAGTATTTTAACAAAACCGCCCCCGGTGTCTTGCGGCTCGTTTATATAGCGGCTGTCTGCTTTATTATTACAGCGGTGTACACAGGAGAAAGCGATATTGCATGGGCTATAGGTGCGGCTGTTGCAGTAACTGTTGTAATGCAGATGGTGACCGCTCTTCCCGAAATATTTTCCGAAAATCAGCTTCCGTCCTATGATGTTCGTATAATACAGCAGAATTTCCCCTTTACCATGTGGAACAGGCTTTATTCCGCAGTGTCGCTCATACACCGCGGGGAAGACAGCGAGGCGCTGGATATGCTGGGGGATATAAAGGGAGCGGGTCTTACCGAGCGGCAGAAAGCGGTCACGGGATTTTACCAGTCGGTCTGCTACAGCCGCATGGGCTATCCCACAAATGCAGGGCGCTGCGCCGCAGAGGCTGCCGATAACAATATCTGCGTGCCCGAATCCATGCTTATGGCGGCAAGAAGCTTTGCCATGGCGGGAAATTTCTCCCAGTCGGAGGAATATTACGAAAAGCTTATCCCCATTTCCGAGGAACAGCGGGTCTATCCCTTTATATATAACGAAATGGGAAAGGTCTACCTTTCCTCCCAAAAGGGAGACAAGGCGGAAAAAGCCTTTGAAAGAGCCTTGGAAATAGGCTTCAGCTCTCCCAACGCTCAAGGGGGTATGGCGCTTGCCTGCCTTATGCAGAACCGCCGTGACGAGGCCTGCGACTGGTACCGTTTGGCTTTGCTGTCACGTATAGAGGATGATGACGGCTATAAGGAATTTGCCGCTCAGATCTGCCGTGCTTTAGGGCTTCCCGAGGATTATCTGGACGCTCATTTGCGCGAAAAATATGCAGATAAGACAGTTCGGGCAGCCAAGTAGCAAGAATGTAAAACTAACTTCCAATAGGTGGTGTTCGTTCAGATGTATCAGGCGTTATACAGGAAATACCGTCCTGTGACCTTTGATGATGTAATAAGTCAGGCGCACATTACCACGACCTTAAAAAATCAGATACTGACCGGCAAGACCGCCCATGCCTATCTTTTCACAGGCTCACGGGGAACGGGCAAGACCACCTGCGCCCGTATATTTGCCAAAGCCCTTAACTGCGAAAATCCCAAGGACGGCAGCCCCTGCAACGAATGCAGCGTGTGCAGGGAAGCTGATGACTTCGCCCTTTCGGATATTATCGAAATAGACGCAGCCTCCAACAACTCCGTAAACGACGCCCGCGAGCTTCGCGAGGCAGCCGTATATACCCCCGAGCGCTGCAAATATAAGGTGTATATCATCGACGAGGTGCATATGCTTTCCAAAGAGGCGTTCAATGCGCTTCTTAAAATAATCGAAGAACCGCCTCCCCACATCAAATTTATTATGGCTACCACCGAGCTTCACAAGGTGCTGCCCACTATTCTTTCAAGGTGTCAGCGGTTTGATTTTGCCCGTATCCGCACCGAGGATATTGCCGACAGGATCGAAGAGATCGCCAAAAAAGAGGAGATCGTTATTGACCGTGAGGCTGCCGAGCTTATTGCAAAAACAGCCGACGGCGGTATGCGTGACGCTCTTTCCATTCTGGACAGATGTATCGCCTTTTCGGAAAATATCACCGCCGAAATTGTTTCCGAAGCCGCAGGAATTGCGGGTAGGGAGAGCATTTTCGAGCTTGCAAGGGCGATCGTTGATAAAGACGCACCCAAAGCACTGGAGATAATAGCAGGGCTTTACGACAGGTCAAAGGATATGTCACGGCTTTGCGAGGAGCTGATAACCCAGTTCCGCAACATTCTTGTGACCGTTTCCGCACCGTCTCTCACAGGGATAATCGTTTGTATGCCGTCGGAACTGGCGGTCATTAAGGAGATCGCCGAAAAGGTGGACACGGCTGCGGTCATAGCCTATCTGGACGATCTGGGAAAATGCGCCGAAAAAATGACCCGATCCCTCTCAAAGCGAGTGGATATGGAAATGTGCGTTATCCGAATGTGCAGCGGCATTCCCGCAGGGCAGACAGCGGCAAACAATGCTTCGGGCAAAAGCGAGGAAATAGCCCGTCTGAACGCCCGCATAGCCGCCCTGGAGGACGCATTAAGGCGCGGCGCTGTCGCAATGCCTTCACGCAGTGAGCCTCGTGGAACTTCCTATCCCGAGCCGGGCGCAGCAGGCGCACCTCAGCCACCCGGGCGGGAACGGCAGGAAGCCGCTCCGACAGCTGATATAAGCAGCTTTGAGTACGTTCGTGAATGGCAGGATATAATCGACCGCCTGCGTGAGACCTGTCCTTCCATAGCCCCCATGCTTATCGGCTCAAACGGCTATGTAAAAAGCGGGAAATTCATCATAAACACCCAGAAGCCCATGATAAGAAAGATCATGAGTGCCGATGAAAACAAGACAAAGGTGCTTGAAGCAATTGCCGAGATCACAGGCAAGGCATATGCTACCGTAATGGTGGGCTATAAACCCGAGCTTGACAGGCATTTTGGAGGGGAGGAAACTTCGTCCCCCGCCTCCGATGATACGGGAAAAACGGGCGGAGACCTTAACGCTCTTTTGCAAAAGGCAAGGGACGGCGGCGTTGAGGTAACGGAAACATAGGACATTTACAGCCGATAACTTTTTTTAAATCAGCTTTTACGGGCAGGTTTGATCCGATCTATTCGGAATGCCTTTTATAAAAAAATAAAAATTCAAAGGAGTTTTAAAAGTTATGAAAGCAAGATTACCACAGGGCATGGGCGGCGGCGCTCAGAATATGCAGAGCATGATAAAGCAGGCTCAGAAAATGCAGGAGCAGATAATGGGCGTGCAGGAGGAGCTGGAAAAGCAGACCTTTACAGCAACCTCCGGAGGCGGCGCAGTGGAAGTCACCATGAACGGCAAAAAGCAGGTACAGAGCCTGACTATCAAGCCCGAAGTTGTCGACAAGGATGATGTGGAAATGCTCCAGGACCTTATTATCAGCGCAGTAAACGAGTGCGTTGGCAATATCGACAGCACCGCCGAGGCGAATATGGGCGCTGTTACGGGCGGCGTAAGCTTCCCCGGCTTGTTCTGATAACCGCACAATTGTTTTCCTCCGTTTAAAACGGGGGAAAACATCTTAAAATTCCCCGTATCGGAGGTTGAAATAATTTGGCAGACAGTACCGCATTGCCCCTTGTGCTGCTGGCAGAGCAGTTTGCAAAGCTGCCCGGAATAGGCATGAAAACCGCTCAAAGGCTGGCATATCACGTTATGAGCATGACAGATGAGGAAACACAGGCCTTTGCCGACGCTCTTATAAACGCCCATTCCACAATTAAGGAATGCGCAGTCTGCTGCAACCTTACCGACAGCGAAAAATGCCCCGTCTGCGGCGATATCCGCCGTGACGGTTCGACCGTTTGTGTGGTGGAGACTCCAAAAGATGTTTCCGCATTTGAGCGCACAGGGGAGTACAAGGGCGTTTACCATGTTCTCCACGGGCTTATTTCCCCTCTGGACGGCGTAGGCCCCGAAATGATACGCATAAAGCAGCTGCTGGACAGGCTGAAGGACGGCAGCGTGCAGGAGGTCATTATGGCGACCAACCCCACCGTCGAGGGCGAGGCGACTGCCATGTACATTTCAAAGCTCTTAAAGCCCATGGGAATAAAGGTCACACGGCTTGCTTTCGGCATTCCCGTAGGGGGAACACTGGAATTTGCCGACGAGGTGACTCTGTTCAGGGCATTGGAAAATCGGAATGAGATTTAGAAAATGTGCACAAATTGGCGCTGCGATATTTATGCATATATCCAAATTTTCCGTCAGATATTGACAACCGGGAAAAAATATGGTATACTATTATAGTCGGGAACGTTGACGTCCGCTGCGGTAAATAACTTCAATAAAATGGGATATAGCCAAGCGGTAAGGCAACGGACTTTGACTCCGTCATCGTCGGTTCAAATCCGGCTATCCCAACCATTCTGGGATGTAGCCAAGCGGTAAGGCAACGGACTCTGACTCCGTCACTGCGAAGGTTCGAATCCTTCCATCCCAACCAAGATCGCTCCGTAAAAAGCGGAGCGATTTTTTATGTCCGAATTTTTATTCCGAAATTTACATAAGGAGCAAGAAAGATGATATTCCTTTCCGACCTTGATAACACGCTTATATTTTCCTATAAAAAAATGTCCCCCGACAACCTCTGCGTGGAAACCAAGGAGGGCAAAAAGCTTTCCTACATGACCCACGAGGGCGGCAGACTTTTTCGGGAAATGACCGAAAAAATGCGCTTTATCCCCATAACCACCCGCTCGGTTGAGCAGTACAGCCGCATAATATTCCCGGG
>CAMWLD010000066.1 GCA_947175005.1 uncultured Ruminococcus sp.
GCATAAATATTTCCTCCGGATATTAATAATGATTACTTTTAAAATTTTTATTCGGACAAATATATTTTTGACAGAAAATACAAAAAATCCGCCCTTAAAAATCATTGCTCCCCAGTCTCATTTCCGTTAATAAATTTCGGCTTTTTCCGAATGCAAAATGCCAGATACCCGTTAGCCGTCTGCCATAAAAGAGTGTAGTCGGGGTAAACATTTTCAAAGCTGTCATAAAAATCCTTGCTCTTTATCACATTCCCCGATATCTCCGTGAGAGAGCCGGAAATAAACGCCTTTATAACAGTCGAATTAATGGAGTGAAATATCTCGTAAACCATAGGCGCCATGACCTCTTCAAGCTCCAGTACCTTCGGATCCAAAAGCTTTTTGGCGCTCTTCTCGATAACCGTTTCCTCGGCAGCAGTCGTCACAGAGTAAACTACCCCATTCTCCGCCTCAAATTCATTATTGCAGCAATATATTTTTTTCAGTTCATGCCCCGAATACTTCCTGCTGACCAGCACAGGCGCCGTGTGAAAAAGCCCGCTGATAACAATGCGCAGTATTTCCTCCAGTTTTGCCGTGTCCTCATCATTCTCATGCCTGCGCCACTTGCTCTGCACCCTGCCCGTCATAGTCTGATCTTCGATAAGCACATGAGCCACCAGCCACCCCGCGCATACTCCCACAAAGTGCTCAACGGATTCCTCCGAATAATCGTTTTCGATCATCTCAGCCTCCAAAGCAGGCACTACCACATCGCGCATATTGTCATGTATCTTCTTGTGAATTTTATACCCGGGATAATTTGACGAAAGCTGATAAGCCTCTTCTTCTTCAAAGTGCTTGACCGTGTAATTTTTGAGAAATTTCACAGCCTCAATGCAGGTCATTTTGTTCCTTACATAATTGCCGTCCACAAAGTTCCTTATAATGCGGCTGACAATCGCAAAAAGCTGCCTGTGAGCGTCGTCAATGACCTTAACCCCGAGAGAATACTCTTCGCTCCACTCGAAATATGTATGCTCGATATTCATAAAATTATCCTCCGAAATTTAACATATATAATGCTTTAATTATACTATATCCTCACCAAAAAGTCAAGTTTTTCCGACCAAAAATCTTTCCTGCCTCAGAGCGGCCCAAAGATTACAAAACGGTTAAAATGATTACAGCGGCAATTAAAACAATTACAATAAAATTACAGATAAATTACAACTTATCAACAATTTGACATAGTTATTGACTTTGAATTTTTTTTATAATATAATAAAAATCATAGAGAGCAAGGCTCAAAAACCGCGTTTTTGAAAAATAAATCAAAAGGGGAAATTCACCATGAAAAAGCACCGTAACCGCAGATCAAAGCTCACCGCATTATTAGCCGCAGCAGCAGCGGCAGCCATGTCGCTGTCCGTGCTTTCGGGCTGCTCACAAACCGCTCCCGACAGCGAACCTGCCGAAAGCAATACCGAAGCAGTCTCATCCGTGGAAAATTCCTCGGTGAGCGACGCACTCACCGCCGAACCCGAGGAAACCACCCAAACCGAGGCCACCGAACCCCCTCCCCCCGTCGAGCTGCCCGAGGGCGCTGTCACCGACGTCACGGCCGACGACTCAAAGGGCGGCTATATCTCCGCCACAACATCATTCACCCTCACATCAAAAGAGGATATGGAAGCTGACGAACTGTCGGCTCTTATAAAGCTTTCTCCCGATATCCCCTTTGAACTGGAAAAAACCAAGGAGCGCACCTATGTGCTGCATCTTTCCGACCCCATACCCGACAATAAGATACTGAAGCTTTCCCTGTCAAACGGCAGAAGCTGGGCTTTCCAGACAGCGGATATTTTCCGTATCTCGGGAGTTTTCCCCGCAAACGAGGCGGACTACGTCCCCATGAACAGCGGCATTGAGATGACATTCACCTCTCCCGTTGATGTGAGTACCGCAAAGGATAATTTCACAATTTTCCCCGAAGTCCCCGGCAGATTTGAACTGCATAACAACGGCAAAACTCTTGTTTTCGCCCCCGAGGAAAAGCTGACAGCAAAAACCGTCTATAAAGTAAACATCTCCAAAAACCTTTCCTCTTTAAGCGGCGATACTCTCCCCGAGGACTATTCCTTTGAATTCCAGACCAAATCAAGCGATTCCGCCGACTATTGCTACGCCTCCCAGGGTCTTTCCGAAACCTTCATTCCCGGAGACGTTGTCTTAACGGAAATTTACGCCTCCGAGAATGTTAAAAAAGGCAACTTTGAAGTCAAGCTCTATCAATACCCCTCCTCCGCAGATTACCTTGCCCAAATGCAGCAGGTGGCAGCGGAAACAAAATCCACATTTTTTAAGGAGGACGGCATAATTATCCCTCCCTCCGATAATATGACCCTTGTTTATTCGAAAACCGTGAAGCTGAAAGAAAACGGCAGATCAAACTGGTATCCCTCTTATTTAATGCTTCCGGACGATCTTGCCGAGGGATATTACCTTGTTAATATCCGCTCCAAAGTAGGCGATTTCGTTATCGACAGATTTATTCAGATAACCGATATTTCCGTCTATTCAGCAATTCTCCCGGGCAGCGCCGCATTTTTCGTAAACGACGCTTCAAACGGAAACCCTGCAAACGGCGCAAAAGTAAACATAACCGACGGCGGCAAGTCCTACTCCTGCACCATTGATAAAAACGGCACAGGCAAAGCGGAGATTGACAACTCCGAACACGGCAAGTCCGTCATTACCATAGACTATAACGGCAAGACCTACATAGATTTCTTCCCCCTCCGTGACGTCTGGGAAAAGGAACTCCGCGACAATTACCTTATCTATCTTTATACCGACCGTGAGATCTACCGCACTACCGATACCGTAAACGTCTGGGGCACTGTCTACCCACGCTATCAGGGCATTTCCCCGCCGAAAGACCTGACTCTCGCAATGCACTATTACAGCGCTGACGGCGAACCCGTTCCCGTTTCTGTAAACTCCGACGGCACATTCACCGCCAAAGTCCCCGTAAACAGCGCCCGTGACGGCTGGTATGACCTTACCCTCAAATCGGGAAATGAAGAGCTTTACGAAAAATATCTCCGAATCGAGGACTATGTAAAGCCCTCCTACAACATAGAGACCGACGGTACGGACGTGGTATTCATGGGGGCGGATAATCCCTTTGAAGTCACCCTTGACGCTTCTTATTATGACGGCACCCCCGCCGCAGCCCTTTCCTTTGACGTAAGCGGCGCAGACGTCACCTCTGCCTCCACAGATGAAAACGGCCATATTTCCGTAACAGCAGCCCCTGGAAAGGAAGCGGAAAAAGACGCCCGACCCTCACGGAAAAGCGTAGGCTTCACCATGTCGGGAGTTGAAGACGAATATCAGAACATTTACTTCTCTTATATAGACGTTGACCGAGACGTTTACGCAGAAATTGTGCAGGAGGGTGAAAAGGTAAGCGTTGTCACCAATCTTATCGATCCCGACAAGGTCACCAAAACCAACTATTACTATCCCCCCGAGGAATATCTGGGCGCTCCCGCAGATACACAGGTAATTCTCATTCTGGAAAAATCCTGGAGCGAACAAATAGAAAACGGCACTTACTATGATTATCTTCAGAAGAAAACCTTTAAGAATTACAAATACATAAACCATGATGAGCCTGTAGGAACATTCGTTGTAAACACCGTAAACGGCAAGGGCGTATTTGACGGCATAGAATTTGACGATAAAAGCTCCTACAGAGGCACGCTCAAATGGACGGACACCTACGGCAACAAATGCACCGACCGTGTATGGCTCAAAAATCCCAATATCCCCGACCGCTACGACCGCAGCGAAAGCACCTATAACTACTTCTCCCTTAAAACCTCCAAGCCCTCATTTAAGGAAAATGAGACCCTTCACTTTGACCTGCAAAATAATTACAGCAATTCCGACAGCTCGGACTTTGACAAAATTTTCTATACCGTCAGCCAGTTTGACTTTATCTCCATGAACGTGGTAAACGGCATTTCCTTTGACTGCAAAATGACCGCCGACTGCATACCCAATGTGCAAATAAACGGCGCATACTTTGACGGCAGACATATCTACCCCCTCCATTCCCTTGACTATTCCGATTATGATTGGGGCAATGAAAATTATTATTACTATTACGGCGGACTTTCCTTTGACACCTCCGAAAGAAAACTTGACATAACCGTAACCGCCGACAAGGAAACCTACGCCCCGGGGGACGAGGTAAAAATAACCGTCAAGGCAGCCGATATAAACGGCAAACCCGCCGCAAACGCCTCCGTATCCCTCAGCGTGGTGGACGAGGCAGTATTTGCCATAGCCCCCCAGAATCCCAATCCCCGCTATGACCTTTACCGCAGCCTTAGTATCCCATGGGTGACCGATTATTACTCCTATATCCAGTATTCCCTTAATATGAACGGCGGCGGCGAAAAGGGCGGCGGCGGTGATGATTACAGCGTTCGTCGTGATTTCAGGGACACAGCCGCATTCCTGACAGGAACAACAAACAGCTCCGGCGTTGCGGAATTTACATTTAAATCTCCCGATAATATTACTTCATGGCGAGCCACCGCCCATGCTGTTTCCAAACGTGCAAACGGCGTGTATGCAGGCGTTTCCAAAGAGCCTGTTATCGTTACCCTGCCATTCTTCATAACTCCCGTTGTAAACGATACTTTCATCCAAGGGGACGACATTGCCTTTGCCGCCAAAACCACAGCGGGCAATGCGGAACTAACAGTCCACGTCGAGGGCAATGACGTAAACGAAACTGTGACCGTTCCCGAAATATCCTCCGCAAAATTCGGCAAGCTGAAAAAAGGCGATTATACAGTTACCATATCCGCAAAAAGCGGAAATGATTCAGACGCCGTGGAACTGCCCTTCTCTGTAGTTGACACACTCCTTGAAACAGAAGTGGTGCGGGAATTTGACCTTACAAAGGATACCTTTGAAATATCCCCCCTACGCTATCCCGTAAAGCTTCTTTTCTACGATACCGAATACACCCTATATGCAAATGCCCTTTCAAAGCTTTCCTGCCTCTGGGGCGACAGAGCGGATTATAAGCTTGCCCGTGCCTTTGCCGCCAAGGAATTTGGCTGGCTTACCGAGGAAGAATATCAAGACCGCTTTACTTCCTTTAAATCAAGCGGACTCATAAGCCTCTGGAGCTATTCCGAAGACGATCCGAGGATCACCGCCCTTATTGCGGCAGCCGAACCCGAGCTTACCGCAGGGGAAGCCACAAAAACGGCATTCCGTGAAATTCTGGATAATGAGAACAGTATTCCCGAAAATGTTTCCTCCGCATACTTAGGGCTTGCCGCCCTTGGCGAACCCGTGCTTGCAGACCTCAAGAGAACGCTCATCGAAACAGAGGGCTTTTCCGACACCGATATGCTCCGCTTTGCCGCAGCCCTCGGTATCATGGGCGATTTGAGCAGCGGCGCAGAAATTTTCGAGGACGTGTGCAGCCGCATAATGACAGGCTATACCACAAAAGACGGCGCCCCCGCCCTTAAAACAGACAGCGAGTACAACGACCTTGCCGCCCTTATGGCAGCCTCCGCCCTGAACCTTGACCATGCAGAGCTTCTGGCGGAGCACGCTGTAGTCCACGAACAGGTTGAAGAAAGCTGCGCTCCCTATCTCATCTTCTACCTTAAAAATTACACCCCCGATTCCCGTGAAATTTCCGAACCCGCCGCTGTGGAGATCACAGCAAACGGAAAGACCGAGACCGTCACCGTAAACAGCTTCGGCAGGACATTCCGTTCACTTAACAAATCACAAGTCGAAGCTGAGGACTTCTCTGTCACCCTTAAAAACGGCAGCGTAAAATGCCTTGCCTATTATGAGGGACGTATCACCGATAACCTTACCCCGAAGAACCTCACCGTCACCAAATCCATTCAATCGGTAAGCGGCGGATATGCCCCCGGGGCGCTCCTTAAAGTTACCGTAAACGTCAGCGGCTTCCCCGACCTCGAAAACCTCTATGCCGCCGTTGATGATGTTATCCCCTCGGGCGCAAGGTTTGTGAAATCGGGCGAGAGCTCTTATGTCAGCCGAAGCGATATGCGTGTTTCCGGCTCTGTGTCCTATAACAACGGCGGCTACCGCCCCATGGTCTACTACATCCGCCTTGTCACACCCGGCGAATATGTGGTGGAAAGCGCCGCGGCACGGCAGGGAAACGAGCTTTGGGGCTATTCCGAGCGCCGCACCCTCACCGTCGAGGAGTACAGCGCCAATGCGTAGATTGTTTCACAGGCTTGCAGCCATGGCGGTCACGTTGACCATACTCACCCTGACCGCCTCGGGCTGCGGCATAAACACAGCAGACACTTCCGACGATCTCCCACAAAGCGAAGTTTGCAATAATGCCAACAAGGAAATTCTCTCCGAAAACATTCCCATTCCCGACTCTTCCGACTTATTTTCGGAAAGCTTATCGGAAACAACCACGGAAGCATTTCCAGAAAACCCCACCCAATCCGTAATCCCCATACTCCGCAAAGGCGATTACCTTACCTGCAATTTCTACGATCCCACCGCATTCCGAATGTTTGACGAGACCGCAGAAGCATACGAGCTTACCGGCACTCTCCGTGCGGGCGTGGTAACACATCATCTCCTTGCAGGGCAAATGATAACCTCATTTTTCAAAGCCGCCGTCCAAAACCGTCCCGACATTGAGACCGTTGTCATTCTCGCCCCCGCACACTACCCAAATAATACACCCTATGACCTTATAACAAGCAAAACAAACTGGGCGACCGACTTCGGCGAAGTCCCCTGCGATACCGACATTACCGAAAAATTTATGACGGACCTTTCCGCAGGTATAGACGACGAAATGCTCTCCTATGACCATTCCGCCTCCACCTTTATCCCCTTTGTGAAATACTATCTCCCGAATGCCAAGGTCTCCTGCCTGCTTATTTCGGGCAGAGCGGAAAAACAAGTCCCCGAAAAGGCGGCAAGCCTGCTCTATGACATAAGCCGTGAGAAAAACTGCCTATTCCTTTTCTCCGCAGACTTTTCCCACTACCTTGACCCTGAAACGGCATACCGCAAGGACGAGGAAACTCTTGCCGCCATAACCGCCCGTGACACTGCTTCTATCGAGCTGATGAACGACGACCACACCGACACTCCCCGCTGCATTTGCACCTTTATTCACCTTATGAACCTTATGGAAGCGGACATAACCGCCCTTGACCGCTCCGACTCCGCCGAACAAGCCGACCTCCCCTATAATCACGCCACCTTTCCCGAGGGAGTAACAAGCTACTTTATTTTCGCAGGCGAAACCTGAGAGCGGTATCAAATCTTATCTGCACATTCAAAAAAGAGGCAGGATGAACGCACATCCTGCCTCGCATTTTTTCTTCTTGATCTCTTTTCCTCAATCAGTTGCCCGCCGCTGCAGCATTAGCCTCTCCCGAGCTCCCGTTCTCTTTTCTGTCCTCAAGCCATACCCACAAGGGCCCTGCAATGCAGACAGACGAGTAAGTTCCCGAAACAAGACCTATCATCATGGGGAACGAGAAAGAGATAATGGAGTCAACTCCATAAATAAGCGCCACTATCGTAACTATCAGCATAGCCGCAATGGTCGTAGCAGACGTGTTTATAGACCTTGTCAGCGACTGGTTTATGCTGAGGTTTGTGATCTCCGCCCTGTTCTTTTTCTTGTGATAAAGGGTCTCGTTCTCTCTTATTCTGTCGTAGATTACAATGGTGCTGTTGATAGAGTAACCGAGAATGGTCAGTACCACCGCCATAAAGTTAGCGTCAATTTCCATGCCGCAGATTATGAATGTGCCGTAAACCATTATGATATCGTGAAGCAGCGCCGCCACAGCGCAGATGCCCGCCAGCCAGCCGCCTATATTCTTGAACCGCAGCCCAATATAAACGATCAGCACAATAACCGAGAAAATGGCAGCCACAATACATTTGCTGAAGAATTCCTTGCCCGCCGAGGGAGAAACGTCTGTGGACTCCGCCAGCTCCAGCGCATTCGCCGCATACTTTTCCTCCAGCGCATTTGTAAGCTCTATCTGCTTGTCCGCCGTCAGACCCGAGTTTGAAAGCAGAGAAAGCTGAATGTTGTTCTTTCCCGTGTTAAAATCCGTACCCGTGGTAATGCTTACTCCAATGCCGCCCAAAGCCGCCTCCGCGTCCGCCTCAAAAGCAGCCGTGTCAACAGTGCCCTCGTAAAGATAGGTGATGATCGTACCGCCCTTGAACTGAATATCCAGCTTCATACCAAGTACAAAGGTGGATAAAATGCTCACCGCAATAAGCACAGCCGAAATAATGAAATAAGTCCTGCGGTTTTTGATATAATCAAAGTTGAATTTTACCTTGCTCATTTCTTTTCACCTCCGTACAGCCAGGGGCTTCTAAGCTTCTTGAAGCCCGAAAGGGACATTACCATAAGCCTCGAGCAAAGCACCCCGAAGAACAGGTTAAGCACCGTACCCGTCAGCAGCGTAAAGCCGAAGGAGTAAATTGTTCCCGCCGTTGAAGGTCCGAACATAAAGAACACAAAGTGCAGCATTTTCGAGAAAAAGCTGTCAGGCGTACCGAATGCGCCCATAAGGATTATAGCCACCAGTATCATGGTAAGGTTACCGTCAAGGATAGCCGAAAACGCCCTCTTATAGCCGCTGGCAAGCGACCCGTCCAGGGTCTTGCCCTCCGCCAGCTCCTCTTTTATTCTCTCCGCCGTGATAACATTTGCGTCAACGCCCATGCCTACTGCAAGGATAATACCCGCAATACCGGGGATAGTGAGAATGCCGCTGTCGTTTATTCCGAAATATCCCGAAACAAAGGCAAGGGTTCCCGCAACCTGTCCCACAAGGGCAATTACCGCCACAAAGCCCGGCAGCCTGTAGGCAACGATAATATAAAGTGAAATAAAGATGAATGCGATTATCCCTGCCACTATCATAGCCTCCAGCGCACCCATGCCAAGGCTGGGAGAAATGGTGGAAAAGCTTGCTGTGACCAGCTTAAAGGGCAGCGCACCGGAATTTATCTGATTCGCCAGCCTCGTTGCACTTTCCGCATCAAAGTTGCCGCTTATGGTCGCCTTGCCGTCGGTGATAACAGCGTTTACCCTGGGGTAGGAAACGCAGGTAT
>CAMWLD010000067.1 GCA_947175005.1 uncultured Ruminococcus sp.
GCTTTACAAGAGGCATCATAAGTATGGCAAAGGGTACGAACATACCGCTGACAATATAAAAATATATCAGCTTAAAGCCCTTTTTGCGGTTCATATTTCTGCCAATAGCGTACCCCGTCATTGAATGGATAACCAGGGACAGAATAATGGTCGCACCCGTAATAACAACACTGTTTCCGAGTGAATGCCAAAAATCCGTTACCCGCATTGCCTCCGAAAAATTACCGAATCCGAAGCTTTTGGGCAGGGCGAGCGCTCCCGAAATATCATTTGTCATTTCCGACGGAGATTTAAATGCAATTATAACGGTCATATAAAGCGGGAACAAAATTGTCAGACAGCCGAGTATAAGCAGGATAGTAAGAAATATGCTTGATCTTCCGTCCTTATCGTCACGTATCTCGCTTGCGGATTTTATATTTACCTTAACAGGCTCGGGAACAAAATAATTATTTGTATCACTCATAGCTGCTCCTCCTTATTATTGGTAATGATCATCTGAATAATTGAGATAGTAACTATCACCGCAAAGAACATTACTGCATTTGCGCTCTGGAATCCGAATTGTCCGCCGTCCATACCGTTTCTGTAAATAAGGTAGGAAATGGATTCGGTGCTTTGAGCGGGACCTCCCTTTGTGAGAGCCATTATCTGATCGAATACCATAAGCATATTTTTAGTGCTGAGTACAAGGTTTGTCGATACAAACGGCATAAGCATGGGGAAAGTAAGGTCTTTGAATTCCTGCCAGCGTGTCGCGCCGTCTATCATTCCCGCCTCGTGAATTTCCGCAGGTATCGTCTGCAAGCCCGAAATGTAAATTATCGTGTTCATTGCCACAGCTTGCCATACTCCTACTATAAAAACGCCTATCCATGCATATTTCTCGCTTGCAAGAATACTGTTTTTAAGAAACCCGATATTGAGCGAATCACCTACAGCCGGGACTATGTAGGTGAAAATAAAGCTGAAAATATAGCCGATAATAAGTCCGCCCAAAATGTTCGGCAGGAAATATATTCCCCGCAGCAAACTCTTGCATTTGATCCTGCTGTTAAGTCCAAGCGCAAGAATAAGGCTTAACAGATTGACAAGCACTGTTCCCGCAAGCGCATACTTAAAGGTGAACAGATATGAATTGCCCACTCTTGAATCGGTAAAAAGATCAATGTAGTTGCGGATTCCCACAAAGTCATAGCTTCCATACCCACGGTAGTTGGTAAAGCTGTAAACTGCGCCTGTTATCAGCGGAACAGTGTTGAACATCACAAAAAGGATAAGAGCAGGAACCACCATTGCAATATAGGTCTTCTGCCTTTCGGACATTTTCTTTTTATTCATTATTTCCTGCCTCCTCGTGCTTTTTTATTTTTGCTATAAGGTCTCTGTTGTACCTCGCCCATTCCGTATCAAACCTGTCAAGAAAAATTTCTGCGGAATTTTCGCTTTTATCCATAAGATAGGTCTGTATAAGAGCGTCAACGCTCATTTCGCTGGGATAATGGTGGTCGTGGAAATCGGACATTCTCCCTTCCTTTATATAATCCGCCATACCGTCCAGCATTGAGGGAAGCCTAAAATCCCCCTCCTTGCAGGGTATACCGCCCTGATCGTCAAGGTATATCTGAACGGTCTCGTCATTGTTCAGAAAACGCAGAACCTCGTAAGCAGCTTCTTTGTTTTTTGATTCTTTCATAATGCAGAATTGCAAATCCACACCCGAATTAAGAACATTGTCCGCCTCGTTTTCATTTGCCGGGAATGTAAAGGAGTCAATGTTCATATCGGGATTTGTGGATAATATCTGCGGCACTGCATAGCTGCCTATGGGGTACATTGCCGACTCGCCCCGCGCAAAGGCTGTGCAAGCGTCGTTATAGCTGTATGCATAAGGATTAGGCTCGGCATAATCGAGCAGCCGCTTTATTTTATCCGCAACCTCGCCGTACTCCGCTTTAAAGGTCGTCTTTCCCGCATTTACGCTGCTGCATACATCCGAGGGCGCAAGTCCCACTGCGAGAGCGTTCCAGGGAGCAAGACAGGTCCATGTGTCCTTGAAGCCGAAGTATAACGGTGTTGTTCCCGTCGCTTTTATCTCCTCACACAGCGATATAAATTCGCTCCATGTCTCGGGAATTTCCCAGCCGTTTTCTTCAAACATATCCTTGTTGTAAAGTATCCCCGCGCAGTTTGCCGCATAAGGCAGAGCATATACGCCGTCTGTTTGAATGAACTCAAGCTCCTTCTCCATTTTGAGATAAGCAGGCTTTACATCATTAATAATATCAAGGTCGGAAATATCCTCAAACAAATCTGCGTCAAGGAAATTCGAGTAGTTTATGTCGCCGCCTATTCCCACAATATCTGGATAATCCTCTCTTATCAGCCTTGTTTTTAGCACGGTCATTGCCTCGTTGGGAGATTCGATCTTTAGTGTAATATCGTTGTGAGTCTCGTTGAATCTCTTTTCAATCTCTTCAAAGGCCTTTACCGCTTCGGGCTTGTATTGCAACATGGTGATATGAATTTTTCCGTCGCCGCTGTCTGCCGTACAGCCCTGTAAAAGCAGCGTTGACGAAACCGCCGCAGCCGTAAGCAGCGCTCTCAATGCCTTACCTTTTTTCATATGCAGTTCCTCCTTTAAGTAAGATGTTTTCCTTAGTAACCAGTATAACATACCATAATGCGTTCTGTAAATCTCATAATTCCATAAGTTTTATACCAATTTGTCATTTTTTCCTCTTATATATAAATAATATTGCATTTTGGCATATTTTGTGATATACTTATAAAAAAGATAGCTTTCTTTTTCTTAGTATTACTCAATTTTATCGTTATATCAGTTTTAATTTTCTTTTTTATATACCTGTTTTACAGTCGTACAAAACTGTTAAATGCAGCCGAACGATTTTAGCAAGCAGTATCAAACTACGATTTACATTGTAACCGTACTTGTTCGGAAAGGAGCGATTTATATGAAAGACTTACTTTTTTCCGTGTTTCCCAATGAAAACTTTATTGACCTCAGCCTGTATCAATTCGGACGTGAACAGTGTAGCCCCGCACATTCATTCGGTCCCGCCGCAAGGAACCATTATCTTTTTCATTATGTTATCTCGGGAACGGGACATCTTATGGCTGACAACAGCAGCGGCGAAACAAAGGAATACTCAATAAAAAGTATGCAAGGCTTTATGATCTTCCCCGATCAGATAACCACATATATTGCCGACAAAAATATGCCCTGGGAATATATATGGATCGAGTTTGACGGACTGCGTGCAAAGTCTATCATTGACGCGACCGGTTTGTCCCCCGATAACCCCGTATATAAGGCAAGATCAAAGGAACTGCGGGAAAATATGATGAATGAAATGATCTACATTGCGGATAATGGAGATTCTTCGCCATTTCATCTTATAGGTCATCTTTACTTGTTTATAGATTATCTTGCACGTTCGGCAGCAGAAATAAAAATTCGTCAGGGCAGCCGTCTGCGGGATTTTTACATACACGAAGCCCTTGCTTTTATAGAGCAGAATTTTCAAAACAATATTTCGGTGGAGGATATTGCGGATGTTTGCGTTCTTAACAGGAGCTATTTCGGAAAAATCTTCAAAGAAGCAGTGGGAAAATCACCGCAGGATTTTCTGCTGAATTACCGTATGGTAAAAGCCGCCGAGCTTTTAAAGCTTACAAAGCTTTCCGTAGGAGATATAAGCAATGCAGTAGGGTACGACAATCAGCTGCACTTCTCACGTGCTTTTAAAAATATTTATGGGCTCTCTCCCAAAAATTGGCGTACAGAACAAATGCTGAAGGGGTAAAATACTTTTTTTAAAATGACATAATTTTCAAAATAATATTGACTGAAAGGGAAAAAACTTATAAACAAAAAATCAATAATTTTAATTTACCGTTTAATACGGTTATAATGTCGGAGGCGATAATATGAATAATTTAATATCAAACACAGTTGAGACTTACGGAAGAACAACCGTAACTTTGAACTGCGGCTGGCGTTTTTTAAAGCTTGCACAAAAGGACGGTCTTTCCGAGCTTGCTTTTGAATCGGCGGATTTTGACGACAGCGCTTGGGAGGAAATTTCCCTGCCCCATACATGGAACAGCATTGACGGCGCAGACGGAAAATCAGGCGACGGTGAAGAAAAAGAGGGATATTACCGAGGACTTGGCGGATACAGAAAATCATTTTATTTTCCCGAAAGCAAGTATAAGGAGAAATCCGTTTTTATTGAGTTTAAGGGTGCAAATACCGTTACCGAGCTTTATATAAACGGCAGCCTTGCGGGCAGACATGAGGGCGGTTACTCGGCTTTCAGATTTGATATTACATCTCTTATCAAGCTTGATTCGGAAAATATTTTTGCCGCCCGGGTAAGCAACGCCCCCACGGACTATATCGCGCCTATTACGGAACAGGGCGACTTTACAAAAATGGGCGGCATATACCGTGACGTTAATATCATTGCGGCAGAGCCTGTGCATATCGACCTTACGGATTTCGGCTCGTCGGGAATTTATGTTACTCCGAAAAATATTTCCGAAGTTCATTCCGATACCGACGTTATCGTCAAGACTGCAAATGACAGCAGCAAAAGCAGAACGGTAAATGTTTCCGTGAAAATTTCAGATGCCGACGGAAAAATATGCGCTTTTGAAAGCCGCCAAACAACTCTTTTGCCGCAGGAAAAATCGCAGATAAAATTAACTCTGCCTATCAATGAGCCGATTTTATGGAACGGTACCGAAAATCCTTATCTTTACACTGCCGAAATCACTATTGAAGAGGACGGTAAAATTCTTGACGGCTGCATACAAAAATTCGGCATACGGACGTATCACATTGACCCCGAAAACGGCTTTTTCCTCAATGGAAAATATCTCGATCTGCATGGCGTAAACTATCATCAGGACAGCTTTGAAAACGGCTGGGCAATGACCAACTGGCAGCGGGAGCGTGACTATAAAATGATCCGTAAAATGGGCTGCACATCTGTCAGAATGGCTCATTATCAGCACGACCAATACGAATATGAGCTTTGCGACAGACTCGGTCTTACGGTATGGACGGAGATCGGGATAGTCAATAAAATGTCCGCAGAGGGAAATAATGACCTTACCCTTTCGGATAAATTTGCGGATAATGCAAAGCAGCAGCTTACCGAGCTTATCCGTCAGAATTACAATCACCCGTCTGTAATAGTGTGGGGAATTTCAAATGAGCTTCATCAGATGACGGAGGAAATTTTAGGCATACATACAGAGCTTTGCCGTCTTGCAAAAACAGAGGATCAGACCCGTCTTACCACATTTGCCGACAATCAGTTCTGGGGAAAATTTTTAGAGCTTCCAACAGACGCGGTGGGATACAACAGATATTTCGGCTGGTACAAGGACGCAGGTCCTGCCGAAAAATTCGGCGAATGGCTCGATTCATATCATGGCACAAGGGATAACCGTCCCATATGCGTTTCCGAATACGGAGGCGGTGCGGCGCTCTCTCAATTTAAGGATAACATTGACTGGCAGACGGACATTGACCCATGGGGAAAGCGGCACTATCAGAATTACCAGTCGGCAATGCACGAAAAAATTTGGGCGCAGCTTGCGGAAAGACCGTATCTTTGGGGCAAATATATCTGGTGTATGTTTGATTTTGCCTCGGACGGGCGCAATGAGGGCGACACCAACGGACAAAACGACAAGGGGCTTGTTACCCGTAAGCGTATACCGAAGGATTCATTTTATTTTTACAAATCAGTCTGGAATGACGAGCCTATGCTTCATCTTACGGAAAAAAATTTCAGTCTCCGAGGAAGCATTGTTCCGCAGATAAAGGCATACTCAAATGCGGACAGCGCAGAATTATTCATAAACGGCGTTTCGCAGGGGACAATAAATCGCACCGACCTTGACAGCGCATTTGCAACGGTATTTATTTGGAAAAATACCATGATCGCAGAGAACAAAGAAAACGAAATACTTGTAAAAGCTCATTTTTCTGACGGAGCGATATTAGAGGATAAAGCTGTGTGGACAGGAGCTTATACTAAGTCTTAAAGCATACGAAGAAAATAAAAAAATAACCGCTCAAAGGCAATTGCTTTCGGGCGGTTACTTTTGTATAAATATACGGGAAAAATTCATGGCATTCCAACAGTACAAAGAATGTCGGCTATCGGTTTATCTCCGCAACTCTTTTTCATTCTCCTTTACATTTGAGATCCTAATATAAAATTCAGCCGAAATAACAGGCAGCGGCAGACAGTATTTATCCGCAAGACGCGGGCCGCAGGCATTTGAGCCGACTCCCGCCATTTTACTGTCCACACAGATAACATTGCTGCCGCATTTTTGCAGCTCAAAGTTGTGCCTCTTTGAGGAAAGCTCCTCTTGAGTATATTCCGAGGCATTAAAGGAAAAGTCCTCCGCCGCCGTGAATGTTATTCTTGTTTCCCCGTCCGTAACACTCATATGCTTGCAGCCGTAATGGGAAGAATTTTCCTGGGGACGGACATAATCCTCATGCATTTCACCGATAAGCGCAGAGAAATTTCCCATATAGCTTGCCCGATGCTTGTCAATGTAACTCTCATAAGGACCGTACCCGAAATATTCCACATTGTCAAAGCTTTTGGGCACAAACAGCCGTATGCCGAATCTTGGCAGAAACGTTACCTTGTTTGAAAATTCCGCCTTGCATTTAATGCGCAGAACACCGCTGTTCATGACCGTATAAACAGTGTCCATATAAGCAAAGGGCTGATGTATACTCCACCCAAAAGACTGACGGAGAGATATTTGAGCGCCGTCGGAGGTTTTAGAAACTGTCACGCCGTAATTTTTTACCGTGTAGTCATTAAGGTGCGCTCTGTACCAGTCCCCCTTCATAACGTCGTTGTCAACGGGTGCACGGAAAAAGTTGAACGCCATTGGCTTGTCGAGTATTTCTTTTCCGTTTACCGTTATGGAATCAAATTCCGAAAGCCGCTTGTTAAATCGGTAGGAAACTCCGCCCGCCTTTATATTTACGAACAGCGACAAGTCCTCAAACTCGGCATGAGAACCGTTCCATGCTTCTTCTTTCGGCACAAAAACGCCGCCCGGACGCACCTGATCGAAGCAGACCTCATAACCCTTTTTGCAATACAGAGTATCCTCCTTGGCTGTGAAAATAAAGCGGATATATGTCTCCCTGTCGGTTATCTGTCCCGCCAAAGGAACAAATACCTCCGTACTGCCCATAGGTTCGACCGAAAAGTTCAGCACACCCGACCCGAGACAGCCGCCGTCATAGGTTATTTCATATCGGCAGTCAAGAATGTCTCCTGCATTTTCAAATTCCAGCATACTTTTAAAAATAAAACTGCCGCTGTCGCTCTTCTTTTCAACACGAACAGGACGGTAGACCTGCTTGAGTTCCAGCAGTCCCGTGTGAGGCGTTCTGTCGGGATAAACAAGAGCGTCCATGCAGAAATTTCCGTCGTTGTGCTTTTCGTTAAAATCCCCGCCGTAGCCGTATTTTGCCCTGCCGTCCTCTGTAATCCCTATAATGCACGCATGATCGCTCCATTCCCATACAAAGCCGCCGCAAAAGCGCTCGTGCGAATAAAAAATATTATGATAATCCTCCAGATCGCCGGGTCCATTGCCCATAGCGTGGCAGTATTCGCACAGCATAAAGGGACGTTTCTCATTCCCTTTTTGCAGGAATTTCTCCATATCCTCGGGGGATGTGTACATTTCGGAGACCACGTCCAGTATCTCGTCGGAGGTATCGTCAAGCTTGTGTGTGCTTTCATAGTGAAGCAGCCTTGTGTCGTCAAGGGACTTGACAAGCTCCGCCGCCGCAAGCATATTTGTACCGTAGCCGCTTTCATTGCCCAGCGACCAGAACACAACACAGGGACGGTTTATATCCCTTTTCACAAGAGCCTCCGCACGGTCGGTTACAGCCTTTTTAAAACGCTCATCGGAAGCGAGAAGAGCAATACCGTTGTAGCCGTTTTCCCAGCTCCACTTAAAATCGTTGTACACCTCCACGCAGCCGTGGGATTCCATATCCCCCTCGTCGATAACATAAAGCCCGTACTCGTCGCAAAGCTTGTAAAACAGCGGAGAATTCGGATAATGAGAAGTTCTTACCCCATTGACATTATGCCGCTTCATCAGCTCTATATCCTTTTTCATCTGCATTACAGCAGCATAATATCCCGTATCGGGATAGCTGTCGTGACGGTTTACACCCTTGAATTTTACCGCCTTGCCATTAATTTTTACAACGCCGTTTTCCGCCGATATTTTTCTGAAACCGACCCTTTCCCCTATCTTTTCCTCTCCCGCAAAAACAGTAAGACTGTACAGATACGGTTTTTCCGCCGACCATAAAACAGGAGCTTCTATATGCACACAAACAGCTTCGCCGTCCCTTGCGGAAAATTCCGTTATTAAGCTTCCCGAGCTGTCGGAAAGCTCCGCCCTTACATCGCAGCCGAATGCTGTGAATGTAAGCTCCGCCAGTGAAAAATCCTCCGCAAGCTCCGATCTTATAATATAATTTTCCAGTCTTTTTTCGGGACGGGACAAAACGTAAACATCACGGAAGATTCCCGATAATCTGAATTTGTCCTGATCCTCCAGATACGTGCCGTCGCACCATTTTAATACGGCAGCGGCAACAGTATTCTCACCCTCTTTGAGAAAGGGTGTAATATTGAACTCGGAGGTGCTGTGGGACACTTGCGAATATCCCGCAAATTCGCCGTTGACATAAAGATAAATACAGCTGTCAACACCCTCAAAAACCAGTATCCTGTCCATTCCGTCGGGAGCATAATCGTATCTGCGGCGGTATACCCCCACGGGAATATCGTCCGGCACATAGGGCGGGTCATAGGGTATGGGATAGCATATATTTGTATATTGAGGCTTGTCATAGCCGTGAAGCTGCCAGTTTGAGGGAACGGGTATTTTTTTCTCAAAGGGGACGTTCAAAAAATCGTCCTCCATATCTATAATACTGTCATAATATCCGAAATCCCACTCACCGTTCAAAAGACAGAAGCGGTCGGAATTTTCCCTGTCCTCAAAAGGATCCTGCCCTATCCCGAAGGGAATAAAATAGCAGTGCTTATCAAGGGTGTTTATGTG
>CAMWLD010000068.1 GCA_947175005.1 uncultured Ruminococcus sp.
GATCTGAACAGCGCCGATCTTAAGGCACTTGGCGAGATCAAGGAAAAAATCACCGAGGGCGGTTTTGCAGCCGAGTCTGCTTATCCCTATCTCAAAAAAGTCGATGACGCTATTTCCGACCGCCATGTCAAGTATTTCTCCAAGCTTATAGCCAATATTAACAGCATGACCAGGGCTGATCTTATCGTTCTGCTGGAAAAGATCAAAAAGAACGAGAACAACTGCCCCGAGGATATGCTCCAGAGATATATAGGTCAGGTCAACAAGAAGATCCGCGATGCCGACTGCGCATTCCTTGACAGCAAGTGCAAGAACCTCAGCAGCTTTTCCGAGCGCCGCAGCATGGATCTTATCAAGGACATCAAGGCCATGGATATGGACGAAAACGACCGCAACAGGTTTATCAACCAGGTTGAGCTGCACATAACCCATCTTAAAACCATTATTCGAGACGGATATGTGGAAAAGCTCACTGTGGCAATGGCGGATCACAATATAACCGGTGCGCACTTCTATGTGCCCGGGCAGTCCAAGGCTTTCGACAACACGTTTATAGCAGTATGCAACGCTTTTGCAAGCCTGGATAAGTTTGAGCTGCCTATGCTGATTCACGAAAAGGTCGCAGGCAAGGCCGACGAGGCATTTATGATGACTGTGAACTATATGTATTCCCAAAGTCCTGCCGGCTTTAACAGGATCCCCTTGGAAAAGATCGAGAAATTCGAGGGTAAAAAGGCGCTTATGGGCGGCGGAAATCTGAAGGTCATAGAAAAGGACGGCAAGTCCTCGGATATACTTATAAAAAGCAATGACAAGAAGTTTATTGAGAATGCTCCGAAAGTGCTTAATGCAATTCTGACAGTTATCCAAAAGGATAAAGCGGATGCAGTTCTCAGAGAAGCTGAAGAAATAAAGGCAGCCGAGGAGGCAAGGCTTCAGGAGCAGGAAATTGCAGAGCGCGAGCTCGAAGCTGCAAGAAAACGTGCCGAGGTTGCAGAACAGGCGGCTGAAAAGGCATCGGAAGCGCCGAAGTCCGAGACTAAGCCTGTTGAGGCACCGAAGCCCGATGTCAAAGCAGGGGAGAAGCCTGCCGAAACCAAGCCCGGGTATAAGCCTGTCGATGCAAAACCTGCCGAAACAAAGCCCGATACGGCAAAGCCTGTTGACGCAAAATCGCCAATTAAGCCTATCAAGCCCATTGAAGTTGTTGTATCGCCCATTCCCGAGGTCAAGCCTCTGCCCCATATAGATTCAGGCAAGAATGAGCCTGTTAAGGCTGTGCCCGTGACCGCAGGAGTTAAGGATGCTGCGAAGCCGGAGGAGGCTGCAAAGCCTGCCGAAGCGCCTAAGACTGTGGAAGGAGTAAAGCCCATAACGCCTGTTACTCCCATAAAGCCTGTCGAAGCGCCTAAGCCTGCGCCTGTTGTAAAGCCTGTGGAGGGAGTAAAGCCCATAACGCCCGTTAAACCGATCGAGGGTGTGAAGTCTGCGGCGTCCCAGGTGAAGCCTATTGAGGCGGTTAAGCCCATAACCCCTGTTAAGCCTGTGGAGGGTGTGAAGCCT
This sequence comes from uncultured Ruminococcus sp., assembly GCA_947175005.1. Lineage (GTDB taxonomy): Bacteria > Bacillota > Clostridia > Oscillospirales > Ruminococcaceae > Huintestinicola. The sequence goes on from CAMWLD010000068.1 coordinate 1,564, forward strand.
GCGGCTGTACCTCCCATAAAGCCTATAGAATCGGTTAAGCCCGCAGCGCCCAAGCCCGCCGAGGGTACAAAGCCGACGGAGGGTGCTAAGCCCACCGAGGCAAAACCTGCCGAAGCTAAGCCTGTTATAAAGATGAAGTTCTGCGACCAGTGCGGCGCGAAGATAACCAATGACAACGCGAAATTCTGCGCAGAATGCGGCAACAAGCTTATTCATTGATCGTTAATAAAATATTTTTTGCACCGCTGCAAGCTTTTGCGGCGGTGCATTTTTGTTTAAGCCTGAAATTGCGTTTTCCGTAAAATACCTGATTAAAAACCTATGCTTTTTTTGACATAGCCATATATATTCGGTAATGATAAATTTGAAAAATATATAAAAAAACACTTGACAAATCGGGAATAGTATTGTATAATATATATAAATAAAGCGTTTGTGATTATATTACCTTAAAAGTACGGGTCGGTTTCCGTGATTTTTTTGCGGATATTAAAAGATACTTTTGAGGTATATTTACGGCTTAAGGTAATATTAAAGGAAAATTCTGTGAAATTTTCTTGGATAATTTTTCCCTTTCTGCCGTATTTTTGCATAATATGAACGCTTTAGCGAAATGAATTGTAGTCTTTTCGAGCGGAAATCCCGACTTTGAAAGACGGCAGTTCCGACACGGGAAATCCCCGTACGGAGCATATACTTTGCGGGAGAAATCCTTTCGCAATATTTGAAGGAGGAAAATTAATTATGAAGCAAATGAGACAGGAATGGGAGGGCTTCACGGGCGGCCATTGGGTCGACGAAATCAACGTCCGTGATTTTATCCAGAAAAACTACACTCCCTATGACGGCGACAGCAGTTTTTTGGTTGATCCCACAGAGGCTACAAAGAAGCTTTGGGCCGATGTAATGGATCTTGCAAAGCAGGAACGTGAGGCAGGCGGCGTGCTGGATATGGATACCAAGGTGGTTTCCTCTTTGGTTTCCCATGGCGCAGGCTATATCGAAAAAGATCTGGAGAAGATCGTTGGTCTTCAGACCGATAAGCCCTTTAAGCGTGCACTTATGCCCTACGGCGGTCTCAGAATGGCTGAGAAAGCTTGTTCTGATAACGGCTATACCGTTGATCCCGAAATAAAGCATATCTTCACCGAATACAGAAAAACTCATAACGCAGGTGTATTCGATGTATATACTCCCGAAATGAGAGCTGCAAGAACAGCTCATATCCTTACAGGTCTTCCCGACGCTTACGGAAGAGGAAGAATTATCGGCGACTACAGACGTGTTGCTCTTTACGGTGTTGACAGGCTCATTGAGGACAAGAAGGAACAGAAGGCTTTCTATACCTGCCCCATGACCGAAGAAAAGATCCGTGCAAGAGAAGAGATCTCTGAGCAGATCAGAGCCTTGGAGAACCTGAAGAAAATGGCTGAAATTTACGGCTGCGACATTTCCCAGCCCGCTGTTACCGCAAAAGAGGCTGTACAGGCTGTTTACTTCGGATACCTGGGCGCAGTTAAGGATCAGAACGGCGCTGCTATGTCCCTGGGTCGTACATCTACATTCCTTGATATTTACTTTGAGCGTGACTTCAAGCTCGGCAGACTTACCGAGACTGAGGCGCAGGAACTTATCGACCATTTCATTATGAAGCTTCGTCTTGTAAGATTTGCAAGAACACCCGAATATAACTCCCTCTTCTCGGGCGACCCCCAGTGGGTAACCGAGTCCTTGGGCGGTATCGGTGTTGACGGCAGACATATGGTAACAAAGAACAGCTTCCGTTATCTGCATACACTGGAAAATCTCGGCACATCTCCCGAGCCTAACATGACAGTTCTTTGGTCCACAAGACTGCCCTCGGGCTGGAAGGAATACTGCGCTAAGATCTCCATTAACACTTCCTCCGTTCAGTATGAGAACGACGACCTTATGAGACCTATCCACGGCGATGATTATGCTATCGCTTGCTGCGTATCTTCCATGGTAGTCGGCAAGGAAATGCAGTTCTTCGGCGCAAGAGCTAACCTTGCAAAGTGCCTGCTCTACGCTATAAACGGCGGTGTGGATGAGATAAGCGGCGTACAGGTAGCTCCCAAGTACAGACCCGTTACCTCCGAGTATCTGGATTATGACGAGGTTATGGAAAAGTACGACGATATGATGACATGGCTTGCTGAGCTTTATGTAAATACCCTTAACATTATCCACTATATGCACGACAAGTACTGCTATGAGAGCCTCCAGATGGCGCTCCATGACAGAGAGGTCAAGAGATATTTCGCAACCGGTATCGCAGGTATTTCCGTTGTTGCTGACTCCCTCTCCGCTATCAAGTATGCTAAGGTTAAGACTGTAAGAAACGAGCAGGGCATTGTTGTTGACTACGTTATCGAGGGTGACTTCCCCAAATACGGCAACGACGACGATCGTGTTGATGAGATCGCCCAGCAGATCCTCAACAAGTTCATGGACAAGATCCGTCAGCAGCACACATACAGAAACGGTCTGCCTACCACATCTATCCTTACCATTACCTCCAACGTGGTTTACGGTAAGAAGACAGGCTCTACCCCCGACGGACGTAAGCAGGGCGTGCCTCTTGCACCCGGTGCTAACCCCATGCACGGCAGAGATACACACGGTGCTTCCGCTTCTCTGTCCAGTGTTTCCAAGCTCCAGTTCTCCAATGCGCAGGACGGTATTTCAAATACCTTCTCCATTATCCCCGACGCACTTGGTAAGGACGGCGGCGTGTTCGTAGGCGATTTGGATATAGACGCTCTTTGCCCCAGCTGCTCCAACATTCCCAACACCAGCGATAACGACAGGGATTAAGCTAAAGCCTGCGGCTGTTGGGAGGAGGCTGTGAGCGGTGAAAAATGTTAGCATCGGTTGGATACTTTTCGGCGCACTCCAGGTATGGCCGCCGGCATACGGCGTAATGTTCAGATACAGCAGCATGTCAGGCGAAACGTTTTTGTTTCTATGCTTCGCCACTGCTGCTGTTATCGAAATTTTCGTGAAAAAAAAACGGTTTTGTCGAAAGGCACAAGTATTTTTTCCGCATGGGTCTTCCTATTATTTTAATGCTTCTGGCTTGGTGGAGCTCATGGTTATAAACGGTTTGTCGGCAGTCTAAATGTAAACTTAAATTTAAGATTGCCGTCACAGTGAATTAATAATATTGTAATAATAATATGCTACTATTTTAGTATACAAAGAAATATACCGCACAAGTATACTTCTTACGAAAGGAGTTTTTTACTATGGCAGCAAATACACAGCAGATAAACAACCTGATCGGTCTTTTGGACGGTTATGCAACAAAGGGCGGTCATCATCTGAATGTCAATGTGTTCACCCGTGACACTCTTCTTGATGCTCAGAAGCATCCCGAGAACTACCCCCAGCTTACTATCCGTGTTTCCGGTTATGCAGTAAACTTCATCAAGCTCACAAAGGAGCAGCAGGATGATGTTATCTCCAGAACCTTCCATGCGGCTCTGTAAATGATAGGGTATATTCATTCAACAGAATCTTTCGGAACAGTCGACGGACCCGGAATAAGGTTCGTCGTCTTTTTCCAAGGGTGTCCTTTGCGTTGCCTCTATTGTCATAATCCCGATACATGGGAGTTTCACGGGAAAAATCCCGAAGCGGGCAAAGAGGTCACGGCAGAAGAGATTCTGGATATGTATGACGGAGTCAAGGAGTTCCTTAAAGGCGGAGGACTTACCTGCACAGGCGGTGAGCCTATGGCGCAGCTTCCTTTCCTTACCGAGCTTTTCCGAAAGGCGCATGAACGGGGGATACACACCTGCCTTGATACTTCGGGCATTACCTTTACCCCCGACCATACCGAGGCTTATGAGGAGCTTATAAAATACACCGACGTCATAATGCTGGATATAAAGCATATTGACGATGAAGAGCATAAAAAGCTTACAGGCCACAGCAACCGCAATATTCTTGCTTTTGCCCAATTTTTGAGCGAACGCAAAAAGGAACTGTGGATACGCCATGTGGTAGTCCCGGGAATTACCTATAATGAGGAATACCTCCACCGTCTGGGTGAGTTTATCTCCACTCTTAAATCGGTGAAGGCTCTTGATGTGCTGCCGTATCACGATATGGGCAAGGCAAAGTATCAGAATTTAGGGCTGAAATATGTCCTTGCCGACACCGAACCACTCCCCAAGGAGGAAGCAGCCAAGGCTCGGGATATTATTATGTCGGGCATTCGTGACGGTCTTGCCAAGGAACGAAATAATAATCAGTAAATATCACCGCACAAAGCAATTTTGTGCGGTGGTTTTGTTGACCGATGAAAGGATAAAAGATGAATAGAGTTTTTGATAGAATAACCGTCGAAGATTTATACCAAAGATGTATTTACGCTGCTATTGCTCATGGGATAATGAACGGAAAATTTCCTGATTTTTCAGCCGAACAGTCATGGGACGGCAGTAATTATTCCTTTCAGGATTTTTGCGGTGTGCGGGGAACTGTCAGCTTTTGCGATAAAGGATTTGTCTGCCTCTTCCGCAATGACCGTAATTTCATCATAGGCGCGGAAAATATATGCAGCACACTTCTTAAAGGCGCAGATGAAAAGATACTCGGTCTCGCCCGAAATGAAGCTATGCTCTATCTTCTTGATGATAATAACGGAACGGTCGCTCCTGCCGCCTCCGCTGCCTTTTGGAGCAGCGGCAGCCATATTTGTTCAAACCAAACCGAATCCGAACTTCTTGAATTAAGCGGGGAAACACTTATCCCCCTTACACTGGATCATAAAAAATTTGCCGAATATTGGGCACAATGTCTTGAAATGACCGACGAGCAGCAGGAAACGGTAAACGAGATTTACGAGCTTCGGCTTAATTCAAATGACAGGATCATTCTGAATAACACAATCCGGGAAAAGCTACTCAAATGGTTTAACGGCGAAATAGATGAATGTATAGTATCTTTGGAAGAAATGGATATTTTTTTGAATGATATATGCTATTGACTCCAAATATGAATGCGGATTCTTTGAAATATTCGTCTTTATGCAAAAAAGGCTGCGATTTTAAAAAATTCACAAATATTTTGCAAGATGTACAGTATAATCTTGCAAAAATCCCTTGACAAATTTTGTAAGATATGATAATATAATATAGGAGAGATTTTTTGAATGAAAGGAGGCGGCAAATCTGACTAATAAGCTGCTTGTGGCCTCCGGTTCACAGGAGGCGCAGAATAATTTTTCGCTTATAGGTAAGGAAGCAGGCTTTGAGGATATTTCCGCATCCTGCGGAAGCGGTCTGCCTGAGCTGTGCAAAAATGGCAGTTACGATCTTGTGGTTATGTCGCTTCCTCTTGAAAGCGAATTCGGGTTGGAGACCGCCCTGCGCGTAAGCAAGCTTTGCCCCGGCGGACTGCTTATAATTTCCCCCTCGAAAATATATGAAGAGGTCTGCGCCAAGGGAGCGAAAATACCTGCGCCGATTCTGCCGCGCTCTGCTCCAAAGGCGCAGGTCATAAATATTATGCGCTTTCTCCTGTCCGTGCGGCAAAGCTCCATTGCGGCAAATGAGGAAACTGCCCGCTTGCAGGGGATAGTTGATGAAATGAAGCTGGTAAACCGTGCAAAATGCGTGCTTATTGAGTATCTGCGGTTATCCGAGCAGGAAGCCCATTACCAGCTCCGAAAAAGAGCTATGGATCAGCGGATAACCCTTACCGAAGCCGCTCTCGATATACTTAAAATTTACGAATATCAAAAGCCCTTGGGCGGTTAATATTTGTATTGATCCGGCAAAATAAAACACAGGAGTGTGGGATATGAAATTTACTAAAATGCAGGGGATAGGCAATGATTACGTATATGTAAACTGCTTTGAGGAATCGGTGGACGATCCCGAAAGGTTTTCCCAAATTGTCAGCGACCGCCATTTCGGAATAGGTTCGGACGGCTTGGTGCTGATAATGCCCTCGGAAAAAGCGGATTTTCGTATGCGTATTTTCAATGCTGACGGCAGCGAAGCCATGATGTGCGGCAATGCCACAAGATGTATCGGCAAATATGTTTATGACAATAAGCTTACCGATAAAACCTTGGTCACTCTTGAAACCAACAGCGGCATAAAATACCTCACCCTTTTCCCCGAAAACGGCATTGTCAAAACCGTCAACGTGGATATGGGCAAGGCGGTTTTAAAGCCCTCCGAGATACCCATGACCGCAGAGGGGGATAATTTTATTTCCCGTCCCATAACCGTAAACGGCAGCGAATATGCCGTTACCGCCGTTTCTATGGGCAATCCCCACGCCGTCACATTTGTGGATGATGTAGACAGTCTGCCTCTGGAAACAATAGGTCCTCTTTTTGAAAATCATCCCCTTTTCCCTATGCGTGTGAACACCGAATTTATTAAAGTGGTAGGGGATAACGAGCTGCAAATGCGGGTTTGGGAACGAGGCAGCGGAGAGACCTGGGCTTGCGGCACCGGAGCGTGCGCTTCGGCTGTTGCGGCAGTGCTGAACGGCTTTGCAAAGCAGGGGAGCGAGATCACGATACATCTGCGAGGCGGCGACTTGTTCATTACCTACACAAACGACGGCAAGGTATTTATGCGCGGCCCCGCCGAAACTGTATTCACAGGTGAAATAACAATAAACTGAAAGGATCTGTCAACATGGTCAAAATAAACGAAAATTTCCTGTCAATGGAAAAAAATTACCTTTTTATAGATATTGCCAAAAAGGTAAAAGCCTTTACCGAGGCGCACCCCGATAAGCCCCTTATCCGCATGGGAATAGGGGACGTTACCCTGCCCCTTGCACCCGTGGTGGTTGAGGCTATTAAAAAAGCCGCCGATGAAATGGGCGTTAAGGAAACCTTCAGAGGCTATGAGGACAGCGGCGCAGGCTATGATTTTCTGCGCGAGGCGATAGCAGATTATTACAAAAGCTTTGGCATTTCTCTTAACATTTCCGACATTCGTGTAAATGACGGAGCAAAATCCGACTGCGGAAATATTACCGATATTTTCGGCGAGGGTAATACCGTTCTTGTCACCGACCCCGCATATCCCGTATATGTGGACTCCAATGTTATGGCAGGCAGAAAGATCATCTATGCCGATTCCAATGAGGCAAACGGATTTGCGGCAATGCCCGACAGCAGCGTTCATGCCGATATAATTTACCTTTGTTCCCCCAATAACCCCACAGGCTCGGTCTATACAAAGGAACAGCTGGCAGCTTGGGTGGATTATGCCCTGGAAAATGAGGCTGTCATTATTTTCGACTCCGCATATGAAGCCTTTATTTCCGACCCCTCATTGCCAAGGAGCATTTATGCCGTACCGGGGGCGAAAAAATGTGCTATAGAAATGTGCTCCCTCTCCAAAACCGCAGGCTTCACAGGCACACGCTGCGGCTATACGGTCATTCCCGAGGAACTAACCGTTAAAGCTTCCGATGGCAGTGATGTAAGC
>CAMWLD010000069.1 GCA_947175005.1 uncultured Ruminococcus sp.
AAGAAGCAGGGGGCAGGATTTTTTCTTGCTTTCCGCTGCGCCCGACCTACTGCTTGTAAAACTCTTTCACCGTATCGCAGATATGCTCCAGATTGCTTTCCGTCAATCCGTAATACATGGGCAAACGCAGCAAACGTTCGCTTTCCTTGGTAGTGAATCTGTCCTCCCCATGGAAACGTCCGTATTTCAGCCCCGCAGGAGCGCTGTGCAGCGGCACATAATGGAACACCGCGTGAACATCATTCTTCTTCAGGAAATCTATCAGCCTTTCCCTCTCCTCCTGATCCTTCGTCTTTATGTAGAACATATGCGCATTATGTACACACCCCTCGGGAACAAAAGGCAGCTCGATAACGCCCTTGTCCTCCAAAGCTTTAAGCCTCTCATAATACCTGTTCCAGCTTGCCAGACGGTCATCGTTTATCATCTCCGCCTGCTCCAGCTGGGCGTATAAATAAGCCGCATTGAGTTCACTGGGCAGATAGGACGACCCGAAATCCACCCACCTGTATTTGTCTACCTCGCCTCTGTAATACTTGCTGCGGTCGGTGCCCTTTTCACGGACGATCTCCGCCCGTTCGGTGAAATCCTCATCATTTATCAGAAGCGCGCCCCCCTCGCCCATGGAATAATTTTTCGTTTCATGAAAGCTTATGCACCCAAGCGTTCCGAAAGTCCCCAAGGGCTTGCCCTTGTAACGGGACATAAGCCCCTGAGCGTCATCCTCAATGACCGCCAGCCCGTGCCTTTGCGCAATATCCATAATAGTGTCCATTTCGCAGCCCACACCCGCATAATGAACAGGGGCGATCGCCTTTGTCTGAGGCGTTATAGCCTCTTCAATAAGCTTCTCGTCAATATTCATGGTGTCCGGGCGGACGTCAACAAAAACTATCCTCGCCCCCCGCATAACAAAAGCGTCCGCCGTGGAGCAAAAGGTGTAAGAGGGCATGATTACCTCATCTCCCTGCTGTATGTCTGCAAGGATCGCCCCCATTTCCAGCGCATGAGTGCAGGAGGTGGTCAGCAGCACTTGCTTTGCCCCCGTCAGCTGCTCTAAAAGCTTATTGCATTTTTTGGTAAATACGCCGTCCCCGCTTATTTTGCGGGCAGCAATTGCTTCCCCTATTTTCTCCTCTTCCGTACCTATGTAAGGCGGTATGTTAAAGGGTATCATATAATTCACACTCTCTTCCTGCCGCATAAAACGGCATAAAATTTTCTTGATTTAAAATGTCAACCCGCAGGGCGTGCACGCATCTGTCGACAGTCTTGTAACAGACAAATATTGTCACAAAAAGTCCCGTCACAATAAACTCCCATACTTTACATTTATTATACCATAAACTAAAATATTTGTCAAAACATTTTTCGACTGTAAAAAAAGTTTATTTATGGTAAAAATCCCGGAACGTTTGCGCCCCGGCACACAAAAAATTAATAAAATCCCCTGTTGACAAATCTTTCCGTATGTGTTATAATATAATTTGGAATGCGCCTTGGTTTAAACTGCTAAAATAATAAAGTACACATAAACCGTGGCATTATATACAAACCGCTGCTGCAAAATATACCATTCGCCGACTCAAAAAATCATATATGCAAATTTTTAGAGTCGGCTCATGGCTATTTTGCTATAGCGGTTAGTATAAGAGAAACCGAAAAAATTACAGCAATTGCAGCAGTGAACTTATACATCTGCACATTGCGTTAACGTAAGGAGAGTTATCAAAAAATGATGAACATGGATTTTAAAAGAAAGCTGCCCATTCCCCAGGAGATAAAGCAGCAGTTCCCTATCCCCGAGGAAATAGTCAAGGTGAAAGAGGCGCGGGATAAGGAGATCAGAGACGTTTTCACAGGCGATTCGGATAAATTCGTCCTGGTGATAGGCCCTTGCTCCGCCGACCGTGAGGACAGCGTTATGGACTATATCTGCCGCCTTGCAAAGGTGCAGGAAAAGGTCAAGGACAAAATAATCATAATCCCCAGAATATACACCAACAAGCCCCGCACCACAGGCCAGGGCTATAAGGGCATGATACACCAGCCCGACCCCACCAAGGGCGAGGATATGCTGGAGGGCATTATTTCCATAAGGCGGCTGCACACAAAGGCGGTTGCCGAAACAGGTCTCGGCTGCGCCGACGAAATGCTCTATCCCGAAAATCACAGGTATCTTTCCGATATCCTTTCCTATGTGGCAGTAGGCGCAAGATCGGTTGAAGATCAGCAGCACAGACTTACCGCCAGCGGACTTGATATTCCCGTGGGCATGAAGAACCCTACCAGCGGCGATTATTCGGTAATGCTCAACTCCATTATTGCCGCCCAATCGGAGCATACCTTCCTTTACAGAGGCTGGGAGGCTCACAGCCACGGCAATCCCCTTTCCCACGCTATTTTAAGAGGATATGTGGACAAGCACGGCAACTCTCACCCAAATTATCATTATGAGGACTTAGTCCGCCTTTATGAGGACTATTCCGCAAAGAACCTTGCCAACATGGCAGTCCTCATTGACGCAAACCACTCAAATTCGGGCAAGCAGTTTGGCGAGCAGATACGCATATGCCACGAGGTTCTCCATTCCTGCCGCCACAACAACGACATCAAGAGTATAGTAAAAGGCTTTATGATAGAAAGCTACATTGAGGACGGCTGCCAGAAGGTGGACGAGGGCGTTTACGGCAAGTCAATCACCGACCCCTGCCTGGGCTGGGAAAAGTCCGAGCGACTTATCTACGATATTGCAGATCAGCTGTAATTGCTTTCAGCCGTAATTAAACAAAGAAAATATGCACAAGGCTTTGACCGCATTTTTGCGCAGTCAAAGCCTTTTTATTTTGCAGCCTTTTCCCCCTCCGTCTCATTTTCTTCAAGATTATCCAGCGCATAGTTAAGGCACTGCACCACAAGCTGATTGAGCGAAAGATTATACTTGTAAGCCAGTCCGTCAAGCGCCTCCACCAGTTCAACAGGAAGCCTGAAAGATTTGGTCACAGTGTCATAGCCCTTTTGTATCTTAAACATTTTTTGAGCTCCTTTAATTAATCTTGTACATCAAAAATACGTTGAAGCTTAGGGAATGTCCTGTAACTTTCAAACTTCCCTCCGTATTTCCGAAAATATTCCTATATAATAATTATGTAATATTTTTTGTGAAAAATATACAATAAAAAAATATTATTTTTGCAATATAAATGTATTGCAAAATAGCTGCAATTGTGATATAATAGGAATTACCGAAATGCCGAAAAATGTTATACACCCAACGGATAGCGTAATATCGGCAATTCGGCAGTAAAAATAAGGAGTGTATTACTGTGAAAAAAATTTTAGCGGCAGCGTTTGCTATTATATGTACAATGACAATGTTTACAGCCTGTTATAATGATGACAAAAGTCATACTACGCAGGCAATAACCCAAACAGCCGTCAGCAATAAATGGAATGCTACATATAACAAATGTTCCATTCGGTTGGAGGGAGCAGACCTCGTATATGATTATGACGGTGACCCAATAATAGTTGTAGAAATGACATTTCGAAATGATTCCGACAAGTCTCGCTCCTGCGGTTATACATTTTCTGTTGACGCATATCAAGACGGGATCGAATGCGATACAGCATTTCTTTGGGGCGAAAACTCAGAAAAATATGACACAGGAACAAATACAACTGACATTAAACCCGGAGTTGAATTCACAGTTTACAAAGCATATATGCTGCGAGATGAAACAAATAGAGTTGATATTGAAGTGAAAGGTTTTTTGGATTTGAGTAACGAAATTTTATTTGCAAAGATTTATAATTTATGAACATTTTATGCCTAATCTTAAAATTGAAAAAAGTTTGCATAAAAATTAGCCGCAGACCGTTCACCGATCTGCGGCTGTTTGTTTAACCCTTTATCACATATCCATTGGGTGCAGAGGCACCCTGCCTGCGGTTATTATCTCGTCCAGATTCTCCGACCATTCCATGTACACCCTGTCCGCCTCAATCTCCGAAACAGCAGCCGTCCCGCCCGTGACCTCCAGCATTCCCATTGTCTCGTTAAGGTGAGTAACCGCCGCCGATCTTATTATCCGAGGGACATTTTTAAGTCCTTTGTACCCTGCAAAATCCTCTCCTATCCGCCTGTTAAGGTCACTTAGATCAATCCTGCCGTAACGCAGCGTGCCTTGATAATCATTCGGCATATTGGTAAGGTCGGCCATATCCGGATTTATCGCCTCTTTCGGGCATTCTCCGGGAAAAGACCCTGCACCGTGGCGGGTAAGATAGGAGCGTGTAACATAGCACACTTCAATGCCCTCAATCTCATATTTTCCCCCCATTTCCCGAATTATCTTCACGGGATTTTCATTCCCCGTAAAGCTTGGTGTAAGATAACGGTCACTTCCGTAAATATCCATAAGTCTTTCGCTAAGCAAAAGCCCCTGCCCGCCCTCAAAAACAACGTCTCTATAACCCTCGGGCACACCGACCGCAGCCTTTGCGGCCCTGCTCAAAAACATCACATCTTCAAGAAAATGCTCTGCAAGCCCACGGCTTTCCATATTCTCCCGCCATTTCTCGGGAATGCTTTTCACGCCTATTTCAAACAGCCGCTTTTTTGCATATTCCCTCACTTCATCAAGAAAATCCATACGGGCTTTTTTGGGCAGCGCCGCAAATTCGCTAAGTTCGGGACAGGGCAGTGTGTCATATCTTAAAATGGTCTCCCATATCCCCGCCCCGCAGCTGCCGTGGCGGTCATCTCCCCTGTAGTCCTCCGCTATCTGATTTATCATCATATCATAAGGGGTCGACCAGCGGCATTTTTTGTTTCGGTAAATTTTAACGGGCAGATTGCCAAGACTCCCGAGCTCATTCATTTCCTCGGCAAATATAATGGGATTCAGAATAAAATCCTCCGAAAAATATGTATCCGCTCCCGAAAAGCTGCCCGAGCCCAAATGGTGGAAAACATGACGTTTCCAGAAAATGCGGCTGTTTCCGAAAATATGCCCCTTCCTGTCATTCACCGTATGCCCCCGCTGCCCGCCGCCGTTGTGGAGAATGTTTAGGCTTCTCCGCCCGTCCTTTCGGGCAGCTTCCGAAAAATACGCCGTCATCATTCCCTTGCCCTCGTCTCCGTAGGACGCCCCCGTGACCACCTTTATATTTGTTACCATGATATTAATTTCCCCTTGCTCTTCGTTTCCGAAGCCTCTTTGCCGACGCCGCAGCTCCTGTCTGCAAAAGCCTTTACTATCCGAATTATCGTTCCCGAAATGTTGTGAACATTTACCTGCCGCAGATGATCGCTGTCCAGATATGCGCCGAACGTGTCCATAATCTTGTCCTTGTATCTGCCGCCGCAGCTGAGCAGGTCAATGACCGCCAGGTGATACACCTCAAATTTTTCCGTTACCTCACTGTATAGAGCGCTTGTTTCCACATCTGCCTCCGCGCCGCCGCCCAAAGCCCTGTTCAAAGGGTCTTTCGGGAGATACGGATTAAGCGGTTCGTCTCCCATGGTGATTATAAGCCCCTTTTTCCCCCTGCCGTGGCAGTCGAGGGACGTGTGATTAAGGGCGAAATACCATGCCGCCGTGTAGGATTCATAGCCGTTTCCGCCGCCGCCCGCCTCAAAAAATACCTTGTCAAGCTGCTCGGCTATCCGTATATCCGATTCAAACTGGCTCGCCTGAATGGGCGCATAATCATAAGCAAGATCGCCTATGCCCATTATAAGGAACTCCACGTCCTTGGTGCTGTCGTAAAGCTCGGTCATAACAGTGTTCAGCTTTTTCGCTACCTCCACCGCAGCGCCGCCCATACTTCCCGTAACGTCCAGCGCCAGTATAACGGGCACTGTCTCGGGGTGCTCTTCACTGTCCCTGCATTCCCTTATTTTATTGTACACATTCAGTGCAGGATCAAGGCTTCTCGACTTAAACATCTCCTGCGCCGAATAATTCCCGCTGATAGCTCCAGAAGCATTCACGCTCCGTCCCGCTCTGCGGCTGTAATCCGCAAATTTATCTCTGCTCCATATCCCGCTTCCCATAAGTATCTTCTCCTTTCGTTATTTTAAAATCAAACTATTCCGTAACCCACCCGAAAAAATATTCGCACGCCTCATCCTCCGAGGTAAATTCCTTTAAGCCAAACATTTCCCCTCTTTCGCTGTAATAGCATTTCCACAACCCGTCTTCAAATATTATGCAGCAACGATCATCGGGATATTTAAGTCCCATAATTGAATAACGATGCCGGGCGATATTTTTCTCCTTTAACCTTTTTTTCAGTTCATTGCAGTTCATAGAATATCCTCCTTCCTAATATGACATATCTCTGATAACCTGACTGTAAAAATATTCACACGCTTCACTTTCCGAGGTAAATTCCTTTAAGCCCGTCATATTGCCCCTTTCGCTGTAATAATATTTCCACAGACCGTCCTCAAATATCAGGCAATAGCATTCATTTGGATACCTTATCCCACTCAATATCGAATAATCGTGCGGATTAACATTTTTTTCCTTTAACCTTTTTTTCAGTTCATTGCAGTTCACAGCATATCCGCCTCCCCGTCCTCAAAATCAAACAACCCCTCAAACAGATCGCCGCCCTTGCCCCCCGTCATTGCCATAAGCAACAGGGGATTCATACCGTTCTGAGTTTTGCCGCCTTTCATCATCTCAGAGATCATCATATATTTCATGATCTTTCCCGTGCCCTTTTTGCCGTTTCCGAGCAGTGAAACAATCTTGCCGTAAAAGTATGCATTGCCCATAAACATATGCCGCTCGGGGATTATCCTTTCAACGGTCGAATCCTCATAATTTATTGCGGTTATAACGTCCTCCCCCTTTTCCACAACGCATTTCGGCTTGCCGCCCACCAGAATGATGTCCCCCTTGTTCACCTTGCCCGTAGGCAGCAGGAAGAAGAAATCGTCCCCCATATCCAGCACAAAGCTGCTGCAATTTGTAAGAACGCCCTTCGCCGGGTCATAGCTTTTGTAACCGTTTGAAGTTTTCACCGCCACCTGCCCGTTCATAGCCAGCCTGCACATACCCGGGGCAATCCTCCCGAACATTCCGCCCAGTCCGTTTAACATTTCCATATCTCTTTTCTCCTTTACTCGGTTGTAAATAGTCTATTGCGAAACTCTGAAACCCTAAAAAACAAGGGAATTGTTATTTTTTTTTAGTTATCACCTCCACCCAATCGCTAATAAATACATACACAAATTCACAAACTATTGGTATACTTCCATAATCAAGCAGCAATGGTATAATAATCATAACTTTATATTGATTTTCCAAAGCCAAAAACATTGCAAAAGCACCGGAAATTCCTCCAAGAAATGGCGTAACAGAGGGACTTTTTTCTTTTTTTATATATACTTTATAAAAAATGATTGCATTTATTATGATAAAAAAAAACCTATAATGCCAAATATAATGACCAAAATTATTTTAATGCATTTCATTATTTTTCTCCTATATATAAATCTTAATTAGGTAATCGCGAAACTCGAAAATCCCTATTTTACGCAGTTTTTGATTTCATAATTTTACGTATTCTCTCCACTTTATGACATATATTTTATGTTTATATGCAAATAATGGCTAAACAGCGTATAGGTTCTGCTCATCATTTCGCAATTCACTATCGGTTGTAAGTTATCTAGCCTCCGGCCCTCTTATCATCTAACCTCTATTTGGCAGCTTTCCATTGCCGCCAGCGCCCTGTCATGGCTTTCGGGTGTAACACCCGCCGAACAACTGCCGACCACCTCAATTTCCGCCTCCGGGAAAAACGCCTTTATCAGCATTGCATTGGAGATAACGCAAATATCCGTGCAAACCCCCATAAATGTTATCTTTTCGGGAGCTTTCCCGCCGCATATTTTCGTGATAACATCGGGAAGCGTTTTCGCCCCGAAGGTTTCCTTGCGAACCTCCACGCCGTCACCTATGGCCTCTTTAAGGCTTTCGGGCAGCTCCCAGCCCTTTGTTCCCGCAATGCAGTGGGGCACAGGCAGCTTTCTGCCCTCTTGCGTGTCAAGGTAATTCTCCCCATGAGTGTCCATGGTGTAAATAACGGGCAAATCGTGGCTCTGCCTGTACTCTCTCACCCTTTGACAAACCTTTGGGAGGATACCTGCGGTCTCGGGATTGCCCAAAGCACCTGTTAAAAAATCGTTCTGCATATCAATTACAACCAGTATTTCCATATTATTTCAATCCTTTCTCCGGCGGTACAGCTTAGATTTTCTGTGCGCCATTTTCGTATTATCGAACATATCCGTTTCCTCGATTTTTCCCGACATTCTTTTTCTGAACGCCTGAACAGTCTCATTCTTGCCCAGTATCATTCTGTACGGCTCATGAAGCCCCGATACGGTGAACGTCTCGGGCATAAGGTCAAATATAATGTCATGGTAACGGGTCTCGTCCTGCAATTTCCTGAATCCGTCAAAGATGATCTGTGAATGGTCAAAGGCGAATGCGTCCGAAGAGCCGTTTTCCGTCAGAATTGCCTCAAAGCCGCAGCCGTCGGAAATAATGAGCCGTTCTCCGCCCTCGCTTTCGTAGTGCACATCCAGCCACACAGCGCAGGCAGCGTCCGAATCGCTCCTTGTGCTGAGTGTTACCGTGTTCATCAGGGAAATATACGCCGTCGAGATTATCCACCCTCTCGGGTCGCGCCCCCTGCCACTGTAGACCTTCAAAGGAATTAGCCTGCTGCACGCCGTGCCCGTTTCCTCCAGAAGCTCTCTCTCCACAGCCTCTTCTGCCGTCTCTCCCTGCCTTAAAAATCCCCCCGGCAGACTGTAGCATCCCTTGAAAGGCTCTTCCCCTCTCCTTACCAGCAGAATTTTCAGCCGCTTTCCCTCCATAGTGGAGGTCTCATAGCTTTCCACCCCGAACACCACAGCGTCCACCGCCACCGACGGACGGTCGTAATTTTCATATCCCGCATAATTTGATGAACCGCTTTCCTGCTCCATTGGACTCTCCTCCGATCGTGTATGATAG
>CAMWLD010000070.1 GCA_947175005.1 uncultured Ruminococcus sp.
TGTTGCACGTTTCATGCTGCCGCCCGTAAGGGCGCACTGGTGACGCTTGCGTCACACCGAGGCGATAGCCGAGCCGTCGCCCCTATTTGCCCGTATAATAAGGCATTGCTTATTTGGCGTGTCGCTTTACTTTACTTGCACCTGTTAGTAACAATCACGGCTCGGCTATCGCCTCGGCTCGGTGTGCTCTTGCCTGCTGCCTTTTTTCAGCAAATTATCACCCGAATATCCTTGACATATGGGGAAAAAAGTTGTATCATTTAAAGTAGCCACCTATAAAATTTTCCGAAACGAAAGGACTTGCAAAATGAGCCAGGAAAACAACGAAAAAGAAAAAAAGAAATCTGTCATAGAGACCATGCGTGAGCTGGACGCCGCCGACAGAAAGGCGGCAATAGCCGAAGAAGCCGCAGAGGCTCTGGAGCGTGCAAAAAAGGACGACCGCAAGCGCCGTGCCTATGAGGAAAAACTGCGGCAGGAAAAGCTGGAGCTTATGAAGCTTAAAGCAGGAATGATCTCCGAGGAGGATATCCCCAAGGAGGAACAAGAAAAAAGGGAATACACAATTTGGGAAAAGATCTCCAACTTTTTCTACCACAATAAGGCATATGTTATTGTGGGTGTGCTGCTTACCGCGCTGGCGGCGTTTCTCATCTACGACTATGCCTCCACCGTCCGCCCCGACATTCAGGCGCTGTATATTGCCCCCGATTTTGATATGTCCTATTACACCGACACCGCAAGCGGCATTATGAGCGTTTACGGTCAGGATTACAACAAGGACGGGAAAAGCGTTTTCAAGCTTTACTATGTGCCCACAGGCTATGCGGACGATACTTCCGCTTCAATGTATCTTGCCCAGGGTGACCGCACCAAGCTTTTAGGTGAATTCCAGTCGGGAAACAGCATTATCATTATCGGCACAAAGGAAGCTTTTCAGTCACTCGGCGCACTGGAGGGGGTCTTTGCCGACTGCCGCAGCCTTTTCCCGGGTGACCCTTATGCGGAGGAACTGGGCTACCGCCTGGCGGGAACGGATTTCAAGGAAATGATCGACCGTCCCGATATGGACGACAGCGAGCTGTATGTTTCATTCCGCACTCCCATAAAGACCATGGGTCTCAACGAAGATAAGATGAGGGAAAATTACAATAAATCCGTGCTTTTCTGGACGAATTTCCTGTCCGAGCACAGGGTGGACGGCCTCACGCTGCCCGATGTTCCCGACCCCGAGCCTTTGCCCGATTATTATGACCCGGCATATTACGGGGATATCGAATCGGAGGAATCGGACCCGTGAGCGGATTTAATTTTAACGTCACCATTATAGCTGTGGGTAAGATAAAGGAAGATTATTTGCGCAGCGCTTGCAGCGAATATATCAAGCGGCTGGGCGCATACGGCAAGGCAATCGTTATCGAGATACCCGAAAGCCGCCTGCCAGACAGCCCCGGGGCGGCGCAGATAGAAGCGGCGCTTGAAACAGAGGCAAAGGGGATATTATCGGCAGTTCCCAAGGGAAACGCTGTTATTGCCCTGTGCATAGAGGGGCAATGTATGACCTCGGAGGAATTTTCCCGAAAGCTGTCGGATTTTTCCGCCCGTGGCAAAAGCGGAGTTTCGGTTATAGTAGGCAGCTCATTCGGGCTTAGCCAATCGGTTAAAAACGCCGCCGATCTGCGCCTGTCCATGTCGCCTATGACCTTTCCCCACCAGCTTGCAAGGGTAATGGCTGCGGAACAGCTTTACAGAGCCATGAGCATTGCCAATAACGGGAAATACCATAAGTAGAGGCAAGATTGCGAACCTGCGGTTCGCATTAAGAAGCAAGAGGCAAGATGATTTGAGCTTTCATCTTGCCTCTTTTCTTTGTAAATTATTTTCTCTGTATCCTTGCCGCTGTAAGAGTATTCCTCATAAGCATGGCAATGGTCATAGGCCCTACGCCCCCGGGCACGGGAGTGATATACCTTGCCTTTTCCTTGCACGCCTCGAAGTCCACATCGCCGCAAAGCTTTCCCTCGGCATTTCTGTTCATACCCACGTCAATGACAACCGCTCCCGGCTTCACCATATCCTCGGTCACAAAGCCCGCCTTGCCCACGGCAGCCACAAGAATATCCGCACCTGCGCATATTTCTTTAAGATTTTTCGTCCGTGAATGGGTGATAGTGACAGTGCCGTTCTTGTGCAAAAGCAGCATTGCCATAGGCTTGCCCACAATGTTGCTCCGCCCGATAACAACGCAGTTTTTGCCCTCGACTTCAACTCCCGTGGAGGCTATCAGCTCCATTACTCCCGCAGGGGTGCAGGGGAGGAAAGCATAATCGCCTATCATTATGTGCCCTACATTGCGGGGGTGGAATGCGTCCACGTCCTTGACCGGGGAAATGGCGTTTATTACGGCGTTTTCGTCAATATGGCGGGGGAGAGGCAGCTGCACCAGAATGCCGTTTACCTTGCTGTCGCCGTTAAGCTTGTCCACCAGTTCAAGAAGTTCCTGCTGTGTGGTCTCCTCGGGCAGGGCATATTCATAGGACTCAAACCCCACCTCTGCGCAAGCCTTTTTCTTGTTGTTCACATAAACTCTTGAAGCAGGGTTATCCCCCACAATAACAACCGCCAGCCCCACGGTCACGCCCTCGCTTTTAAGCGCCTCGCATTCGGTCTTGACCTGCGCCTTTACAGCCGCCGAGACCGCCTTGCCGTCAATTAAATTTGCCATAAAATTTTCTCCTTGTTCAAATATATTTATGGGTAATTTAAAGAGAACCCACATAAAACCTCTTGTTTATAGTCAAAGTGCTGTAATGCTCCGCTTCGAGATCATCACGAGCCTTGTTTTTTACCATAATCACAATCAAAGCCTTTGTTCTGCGGCTTTCCGCAACAGATATGCCGGTGATCGTCCCGGCAATTTTCAAAAAGCAATCCTGTACGGTTTCCCGGGCTAAATCCTCATTTTGCAATATGGACATTGCCAGTTTTGACATCATATCCTTGTACGTATTGTAAATGTGTTCAAATTTTCCCTATCACTTGGCTCGTCAATAAGCACAAGGCATATCCCAAGCATAATACTCACTTCCTAATATTTTTAACAGCTTAAAATGCCATTTTTATATGTAAGCTTGCAAGTCATAGCTTTTAGTCTATTATAATTACCGCTTTGTACGGTTTTGATAGTTGAATTAAAGACCTCTCTCATAAAGAGCGCTCTATTACGGTCGCTGTTGCGGTCTTCGTAAACTTCCGTACCAATGCCGAACGTTCCTTTTGCATTTTTCTTGATAAACTCTCCGAGACCGCCGGGTAAACCTGTGAAATTGCCGTTTGCGTCCTTGCCTATATCAAACACCGAGCCGCCGCCCGCTTCTTTAAGGAAATTCTCGGCAGATTGAAGATATGCAAGCGAAAGTCCCCCTGCCTTAGCCTCGTCTCTATGTCCGCTTACCTGATAAATATACTGAAGGGCGTGTGCATATTCCGAAAGCGCCTCCTTTGCAAGTTCAAGCTTGTCATCTGAAATAGTACCCGTAACGGTCATATCGTAACCCCACACCTCAAATTGCAGTTCGTCATCTTCGGAAAGCTCTATTCCTACCTCAGACAGAGCAGAGGAAATTTTATTTTGAAACCTTACTTTTGTCGCTTCAAGTCTTGCTTCATTTTCACGCCGTATACCCTCAGAGGCATCGGGAAATGTATGTAAAAGATGAACTTCCCATTCTTTAAGGTCTTCATCTCTTCTTATTTTTTCAAGAACAGCTTCTCTGTCCGCCGTTACTTCGGGTGATGAATACAAACGCTGCGGAACACGATATAATGGGTCTGTACGCCACAACTTATTTTTGAGAGCAGCTTTATCAGTCGATATATCCCCGCTGTATGGCCGCTGCGGATCACGCCTAACAGGTTCTTCTGCCTGCCGAGAGATTTTAAAAGTATCTACGTTCTTGTTGCTTCTAAGTTTAGGAAGAGGTATATTAGCACCGCTTAAAAAGAAATCCTTGTACCATTGCCAAAGCGAATTGTCGTTATTGATTTTCATAAAAATTCCCTCCATAATTTTTTTTATAGTTTAATACGCCATTTTTAAAAGCTTCAATTTTAAGGTTATCATATTGATATTAAACATCAACCGAAAATTTGATTTAGAACATCTTTAACTTTCATAATGCTTGAACAAGTTTTCCTAAAGCTAACATTCATCTGCTCTTTGCTTGATTGAAAATGCGTTCCGCTTAAATATCGGAAGCCCCTGCTTTCAGTTCGGAAATATCGAAAAATCAAATACACCTAATTCATATAATAAAAATCCTTCAGTCAGCCACAATGCAAGCCACACTTTAATAAGGAAAATAATTCTTACAGCTTTGCGTGCAGGAAAATCTTCTCCCGTATCACGAACAGCAAGCATTGCACCTATACTTCCGCCGATAACGGTCAGTATTATTCCGGGCACTGTCTTAAAATTATCAACCGTAAAAAACGCAGCAACATTTATTATTAAAAGAATTATAAGCAGCGCCGGCAGAATACTGCTGCAAATGGCTGCTAAAATAACAGCTAAAAGCCCGAACGAAGCAAGTCCCTCAACGAAAATTGTCAGGATCATAAGAACTGCGCCCGCTGAATTTACCGCAGCATATGTATGATTTTTTATAAACCAAACTATTTTCGCCATGCCCGACTCTCCTTTCACAGCCCGAAACCGAACGGTCACTTATTCCTGTACCAATCTGTCAGAACACGCTCCGCCTTTTTCCCGTGAATGCCAAAGCCCTTGTCGTCTGCGATCTTTTCCGGGGACATCAGATTCGTCTCCCAGTCCCACCAGAAAAAGCCCTCGAAATAAGGCTCGTCCCACATGGCGCGCAGGGCGCTTTCATAGAAATTCGCCTGCTCGTCCTCGTCCCGCTCATATTCCCTGTGAACAAAATCCCAGGGCATGACGGCGCAGCCTCTTGCACTGCGGCAGCCTATCTCCATGAAAATGATCTTCTTGCCGAACTTTTCCCAAAGCCGCTTTAAATTTTCCTTGGGGCGTTCCCAGTTTGCGGTCATTTCATCGGCAGTCGCCCCGCCCGCCTTTGCAACAGGGTAATAAGCGGACGTGCCTATGTAATCCAGAGCGTCAAACCAGGAAACATTGTCCTCCTTGCCGTGGTTTGCATTGTAGACCAGCGGCCCGTGATAAATTTCACGCACACGCTTTATAAGCTCCCGCCAGTGCTCCTCCTTGTGCTCCGTGCCTATCATCTCGCAGCCTATGCAGAGCATTTCGCAGCCCGTTATCTCGGCAATTTCCGCATAATGGCAGATAAACGCCGTGTAACAGGAGAACCATTCGTTCCAGTAGCTTTTGAGCCGTCCGTGCTCGTCGTAAACGGGGAATTCCTTTTCGGGGAATGTGATGTTAGCCCGCCAAGTGCCGTCCTCACAGTTGAGAATGGGCTTGAGACAGACCTTTAAACCTGCGCTTTTCAGCTGTGAAATGGCCTTTTCAATTTCACGGTCTGTGTTGCAGAACCTGAAATCAA
Organism: uncultured Ruminococcus sp.; assembly: GCA_947175005.1. Classification (GTDB taxonomy): domain Bacteria; phylum Bacillota; class Clostridia; order Oscillospirales; family Ruminococcaceae; genus Huintestinicola. The sequence goes on from CAMWLD010000070.1 coordinate 5,544, forward strand.
AGCCGAACCGTGTGGAGGAAAACCGCTCCTGCGTTACCGCAAAGGCAAGGGCAGCCCAGTTGCCCCCCATGTCTGCAAGAGCAGTTATGCTTTCCATGGCTCTTTCCGTTCCAAGCATACCCCGGCGGCTGTCCCAACCGTAAGTAAAACCTTTTATTTCCATATGTAACCTCGCTTTTTTAAATTTTCCGCCGGTGCAGCTCACAATGTAAGCTTACAATTATACCGAATACAGTCGCCGTCGGGATAATGCTTTATTTCCTTATCAAGCACAAATCCCGCCGCCCTGTAAAACCCTGCTGCGTCATCATCTGTTTCAGCATAAACGCATTTCAAATTCAAGCTTTTTGCTGCTCCCTCGATCAAAGCCCTGCCGATCCCCCTGCGCTGATAATCTGCACTTACTGCGATTCCGACGATCTCGGCATTATTAATATCCTGCCGCTCCAAAACAATAATTCCTGCCATTTGCCCATCAATATTTCCCGAATAAATGAATATATCCGATGTGCCTATAAATTCGTTCATCTTTTTAAGATAAATCTCATATGTCGGCTTATACATACACTGCCTGTAGACCGCATATGCCTCCTCGGTAAGCAGCCGATCCGTTTCCGGGAATAATTGTATTTGCATACATTTCTCCTTTACATGAGGCAAAGAAACCCTTGCTTCATGCCTCTGCTCATTTTATAAACTTCATATTATTCTCTATCATAGCGCATCTCTGCTTCACGCAGTCCACCGAGCGCAGGGGATCGGAGGGGGTGTTAAAGGTGTAGTCCATAAGCTTGTCAATAGTAGTGGAGGCAACGTGAACACGGGTGTCGGAGGAAGCATAGTAAATGTAAACATCGCCGTTTTCACGGACAATAGCGCCGTTGGTAAATACCACATTGGAAACGTCGCCCAACCGCTCGCCCTTGTGAGGCGCAATGAACAGACCCGAGGGGGAAGCTATCAGCTTTGAGGGGTCTTTAAGGTCGGTTGCGAAAACATAGATAACATACCGCAGCCCCGCCGCAGTGTTCCGAACGCCGTGGGCAATGTGAATCCAGCCCTTGGGGGTCTTTATGGGCACTGCCCCTGCGCCGTTCTTCACCTCGGTTATGGTGTGATACTGCCTCGGGGAAATAACCGTTTCCTCGGTGCAGATAACGGGATTTTCTATATTCTCGCAAAGCCCGAAGCAAACGCCGCCGCCCGAACCTGTCTGGATAAAATCGTCCTGGGGACGGGTATAGAACGCATATTTTCCGTCCACAAATTCGGGGTGAAGCACAACATTTCTCTGCTGGGGAGATTTTGATTTAAGATTCGGCAGCCTTTCCCAGTTTTCCAAGTCCTTTGTACGGACAATACCCGCCTGTGCAACCGCCGCCGACAGGTCATTGCTGCTTTTATCCTTGCTTTCCGAACAGAACACACCGTAAATCCAGCCGTCCTCGTGCTGTGTAAGGCGCATATCGTAAACGTTTGTTTCCTCCGGCTCTGTGTCCGGAAGCCTCACAGGGTAATCTCTAAAACGAAAGCCGTCCACAGGGCTGTCACTGTCGGCAACGGCGAAGAACGACTTCCGGTCGTTACCCTCAACCCTTGCCACCAGGTGATACTGTCCGTCAAGATAAATTGCCCCCGAGTTCAGCACGGCATTCACTCCCAGCCGCTCCATAAAATAGGGATTGGTGTCGGGGTTAAAGTCATACCGCCAAATAAGGGGAGCGTGGGCGGCGGTAAGTACGGGATTGATATAGCGGTCATAAATGCCGTTATAAGTGGAAGAAACTGCGTTGGGACGGGTTATCAGCTGTTCGTAAGCCGCCTCGGCGCGGCTTTTGTTTTCATCAAAAAGGCTCATAATATTTTTTCCTTTCATTTCTCGGATTACAAAAATATGCCCGTATGCTTTGCAGATATGCAGACATGGTAACAATTCTTTCAAATATCACCGCAAGCTGTCGGGCATTATAATTTTATTATAATCTATCTCACAAAAAAAATCAACACATAATGGGAAAAATTTTCCCGAAAAATTTCAGAAAATATTCCCCCCAAATTTTTCTCTGAATTATTTAAAAATATAAAAAGGCAAGATGAAATAATCTCTCATCTTGCCTCTGAAATTATAGCCTTTTATCGGTTATCGAAACCGCACTGCAATTACTTGCTCTTCTTAGCTGCGAATGCAGCAGCTGCGGCTACAGCCATAACGCCTGCCAGTGCAGCAGCGGAGGTGTTGCCGGTCTTTGTGGAAGTTGTGCCGGAATCGGGAGCAGGAGTCTCGACAGCTGCCTCTGTGGTAGCCTCGGGAGCCTCTTCTACAACCTCTTCAGCAGCAGGAGCGCTGCCGTCTGCGCTTGCGAGAGTGAATGTTACTTCAATCTTCTCTGCAGCGGAGAAATTCTCGGAATCAATAGGCTCATAATGAGGATCGTTCATATCGCCTGTAACGCCGTATGCGTTTCTAATCTCGATTCTGAAGTTGCCGTTCTCCTCAATATCGCCGTAAGCGATCTTGCTGTTGTCAACCTTTATCTCGGTGCCGTCAGTCTTAATGCTGTCAACGGTAACAATAGTGTTGTCAACAGTAAACTCGGAGCCTGCGCCAATGATATCAACGCAGAATACCTGTGCGCCGTTGGTTGCGCTCATAGCGTTCTCGGCCTGGGTGTTGTCGAGAGATACGGTATAAGTACCGTAACCGTCAACAGTAACGTCACCTGCTGCGCCTGCGTTCCAGTTGCCCCAGAGCCAGTCATAGTCGGTGAACATCAGAAATGCCTCATACTCGGCAGCGGAAGCGGTAACACCCATAGCGGTAATTGCCATAGCGGATGCTGCAGCCGCTGCTGCGATCTTCTTTAATTTCATAATTGTTTCTCCTCCATTTTGTTCGTCCGTCCGAAATGGGACAGACTTTCATATTTAACCATAATACAATTATACACTTTTTTTCCCAAAAAATCTATATTAATTTTGCAACATTTTCTTATAGATTATTTGGTTATTTTTTACTGTTTTCATAAAAATTGCCAAAATCAAGTGTAAAGTACCGAAAATCCGTCTCCGCCAAAAATCGGATGTTGAATTGTCGGCAATAATATTTTTCCCGTTTATATGGTATAAAATCCGCTCCAATTTATGAAACGGTTGAGATTTTGGTAAAATTTAACAAGATAATGCTCAAATGCCGCGGGGCTTTTTCCCCTCATACGCCGAGGAATGGCTTTGTGTTACTGTGAATGTGTTTTGAAATGCGTTGGTTTATTGGTTGATGTGACTTGCCTGTTAAATGAAATGTGACTTTGTTTGTGAAATGCTTGACATTGTTGACGACTGTAAGTTGCCGACCAAAGGGAAAACCTCCCAGGGGGGAGAGGGGGCGCTCTGGGCTTGCTGGGGACGGTGGGCCGCC
>CAMWLD010000071.1 GCA_947175005.1 uncultured Ruminococcus sp.
TCTGTAGTCTTTTTCGCTCATGTCGAGAGCCTTGCAAAGCCGCCTTGCCATGGCCACGGTCTCCTTTGAGGACGTGTTCGCCGAGGGCAGCCATTTGCCAAGCAGGGAAACTCCCTCGCCCTTTTCCATATTCTGAAGGTCGTTTTCAAGCTGCTTTCCGATCGCAGCGACTGCGCTTTTTTCACAGGCTGTCCCCATAAGAGCAAGCAGATCGTCATACCTGCCGTATTCGCTGAACAGAGGTATGTTTTTCTCCACGCTTTCGGGAGAATGATCTGCAAGAAATTTTACGGCAGTGCGGAAAAATCTCCTTTCACCGAGTCCCCCACGCACATCGCGGGCAAAGAAAATTATCCTCATGGTCTTGTCGTGGTCTTCCGCAAACGCTCTTGCAACTGCGCTGCGAATACGTTCCTCATCTGCGCTGCGCATTGCTCCCGCCTTGAAAAACAGGTCAAGGCAATCCGACCCCGAGGTGACAAAGGTCCTGCCGCCGTTTTCGGTGAAGCCCTCGTCGGACTTATTTTTCAAAAGTTCAAGAAATTTATTCACTTTAAAAACTCCTTTCATATATGCAAACTTACAAGACGCCCTTGATTTGTACCCTGAACAAATTATAAATTTGCTGTGAGCGTCTCAATATTACACGGCTCATTATTGTTTGCAGAGCAAACATATTTCCTGCCGTAAACGTCAAACGCTTACGTGCTCCGAGTCGAACGGAACCGAGAGGCAACCAATTTTGGAGATTTGTAAAATCTTTTTTTATTGCTGTGTGAGCCGTTAAAAGCTTAATTTTTTTAATAGATAACACGATACTTTTTTATCATACTGCTCTGCCATTGAGCTACGAATTTCTTCGGCAGGAATCGAACCTGCAAACCTGTACGTCACAATATTTTTTGCTGTTTGTATCGTAAAAACAAGCATATTATCAAAGTAAACGGGTCAAGGAATTTTACCCACGATACATTTTTTCGCTGCTCTGCCAACTGAGCTACGGATCTCTCCGGCAGGAGTCGAACCTGCGACACACATAATTTGATTTGCTGTATGTATCGTAAAAACATTGATTTCTTATGGCATTTGGGGACCGCCTTTTCACCGGAAGGTGAATAAAAATTGCTGTAAGCGGCTTTATGCCAAGATCGACAAGCTTCCTCAATGGGGATTTTCAGTCCCCTGCTAATAAGTTTCAGCTACTTTTTTGCTGTAAGAAGCTTTAAAATCCAATTACCCCTTGACCACTCCCACCGTAAACAGCCGCTTTACGGGCTCGGTAAGATCTCGCTGATTTTCCATAACGCTGTCAATATCCTTGTAAGCAAAGCGGGATTCCTCGGCAACGTCGGACTTTTTGTGCTTGCCCAGAATAACGCCCCTCTCCTTCAGATCGACGATCACCTTTTCCACGGGAAATTCCTTTACCGCAGCTGTCCGTGAGAAAAGCCTGCCCGCACCGTGGGAGGAGGACATAAAGCTTTCGGGATTGCCCAGCCCCTTTGTTATGTAGCTGTAGGAACCCATTGACCCGGGGATTATACCCATTTCTCCCTCCCGTGCGCTGACCGCTCCCTTGCGGTGTACCCATACGTCCTTGCCGTAATGATTTTCAAGGGAGGCATAGTTGTGGTGACAGTTTATCTCACCGGAAAATTCCGCCGTCATTCCCGTGTATTTTTCCACCTTTGCAGCGAAAATTTCCTTTACATTTTTAAGCATTGCCGCCCTGTTTTCATAGGCAAAATCCATTGCCAAGTGCATCCAGTCAAGGTACTGCCGCCCCTCGTCGCAGTCAACGGGCAGAAATGGCAAACGCCATTCGGGGGCGACCGCCGTGTGCCACTTTTCATTCAATTCCGCCGCCTTTTGGTTAAAGTAATTTCCTATATTGAATCCGAAATTACGGCTGCCCGAATGAAGCATTATCCCGCACATTCCCTCCTCGTCCTCCTGAAGCTCGATAAAATGATTGCCGCCTCCCAGAGTGCCTACCTGAAAATATCCCTCTTTGATTATTTTGGTAAGCTCGGGGTTATTTTCGTATTTGTCCATTTCATTTTTAGCCCTGTCCAGCACCGCAGATTCCTGCGCCTTGCCATGGTGGGAAAAACCGGTGGGAATATTCCGCAGAATGTCCCCGATAATTACCTGCAAAAGGCTGCCGCTGCCTGTGGTGATCTCACGCAGAAGTTTCACGGGAATGTTTGTCTGCACAAAGCCCATTCCGCAGCCGATATCCACACCCACCGCATTGGGAATGACCGCTCCCTCGCAGGCGATAACTCCCCCTATTGGCATACCCTTTCCCTTGTGATTATCGGGCATAAGCGCCACCCATTTGTGGGCAAAGGGCAGTCGTGAAAGATTCTTTGCCTGCTCCATGCAGCCGCTGTCCTCGTCCGTTTTTTCACCCCATATTTTTATGGGAAAATCATACTCATTTATAACATACATTTCTATCACCTTTTTCAATCAATTTTTCTAATGCTATTCGGGAAATTCATAGGAATCTATTGCGGCAACTGCGCTGTCAATAAATTCTTCATCTCCCATATGCTGCACCAGCACACTGCGTATACTCTCCAATACCTTTTTCGGTTCGTCAAGTGCGCTTACACCCGCCATTGGTCCTTCGTCGGTAAGACCTATTGCCAGCGCCGCCAAACCGTGAACTTCCCTCTCGTCAAATTCATGGGGGAGACGGCTTTCAAGCAGCCTTGCAGCGTCCGATTTAACAAAGACAGCCTCCGCCGTATAACTGCCGAGAATATCGTTTTCGCACCCGCTGCACAATAGCCAGCGGCGTATCTCGGGAGTCTCGGGCTCTAAAAATTCCTTTACCGCAAAGACCTTTCCCCAGCCGTTTACTTTTTGCGCCAGGCGGAAAATTTCCTCGTTGCCGTCCTTGTAATGCCGCAGGATATAGCAGCACCAAAGAGTGAATTCATCGCACAGGCCAAAGATACGCAGAAGCTCTCTGACCTCTGTCACCGCCTCCGTGTCGATCAGCTCCAGCAGTGCAAAGCCTATCTTCACGATCTCCGCCGAATCGGAGCTTTTTATCAGATCAAGGGCGATTTTACAGAGTTCATTTGCTCTGAATTTCTTTTCCTTTATAATTTCCTGCTGCAAAGCGTCGCACAGAAAAAGCGTCTGCTTTGTTCCGACCGCTTCCTTTACTGCATTTGGAATGTCATTGCAGTGCAGCGCACTTATAATATCATCAGCATTATCCTCTGCCTGCCCGCCGAAGTGATACATCATAATGCCGTCCATTGCACCGCAGGCAAATTTTACTCCCTCTTTTTCACAGTTCTCGGGCAGAGTGAAATTTTCGGGAAGTCTGCCGTCCTTTATATTATTTTTTATGTGATCGTAAATTGATACGTTCATATGTACCGTTCCTTTCGCTTATGTTCGCAGCCTTGCTGCAAATGCAGCGTATCCGCTGTCTGTGATTATGATTATACTACCCCACGGAAAATTTTTCATTTAAAAAATTCTGCGAACACCCCCAAAAATGCCCATTATCATATAAAAAAGTCTGCGAACATTGTTCGTGTCAAAAAAATACTTGAATTATGCTTTCGATTGTGGTATTATTATAAATGGAGTTTTTTAACACTCGGCTTAATAAAAGGAAGACTTTTGAAAGGCGGGATATTTACGGACGATCTGATTTTTAAAAAGATATGGCAGGATGAGCATATGCTTGAGCTTAAAATAACCGCAGTTTCCGAATCAATAAAAATATCCTCCGAATATTACATAACTCCCGAACGTATAACCGAGATCGGGACATACATTTTGCAATTTATTTCGGGAAATCAAAAGCAAGGCATAATTACCGCAGGTACATTCGGAGGAAATAATGCTCCCGCCTTTGCAATGCAGATGAACTGCGACAAATGCGGACACATTCTCCTTGATATTACAATGGAGCTTAATGACAATGCCCGCCCGAAGCACCAATGCAGCTTTTATATAAAAACCGAACCGGGACTGTTTGAAAAATTTGCCCGCTCATTGAACGGACTTATTTATGCCCCCTTGGATACGCAGATCACTTTCTGATATATCAGACAGTTCATATCCGACGAGCAAGTATTATTAATTATTTTAATTCCGCCCGAAAGGAGTAACATAAATGGGCAGCTTTTCCGAGCTTATAAAAAATTTCGATAAAACAAGAGATTATGTGCGTGATTTTTTCATTTACGGCTTTAAGGTACGCAGCGAATTCAACCGAAAAAGCTCCCGCACCTATGATGATGAAAAACGCCGTGCCGAAAGCTGGCTGGACGGCTTTTTCCGCTATGTGAACACCCCCCGCGGCAAGCAGGCAGCCATAACCCTCGACAGCGGCAGGATATACGAAAATCCCCTTTATAAGGCCTACTATTCCAAAAGCTTTACCGATAACGATATCAAGCTTCATTTTATGATAACCGATATTTTGGCGGACTTTCCCGAGGGGCTTTGCGTTCGTGAGGTCACCGAAAAGCTGCTGGACAGATACGGCGAATTTTTCGATGAACAGACCGTCAGAAACAAGCTGAAGGAATACGCCGCCGAGGGAATATATATTTCAAGCAGAGCGGGCAAAAAAGACCTGTTTGCTCTGTCCCCCGATACTCCTGCGGGACTTTTTGAAAAATTTCCCGGTCTTATAAACGCCGTGAAATTCTTTTCCGAAGCCTCCGAATTCGGCGTTGTGGGCAACAGCATACTGCGGGCGGCAGGAATAAAAAACGATATCTTTTTAAATAAACACAACTACATAGTCCATACACTGGAGGATGAGATACTGCTTGCCCTTACGGAAAATATTTCCCGCAAACGCTTCATAAAGATCAAGAATTTCGGCAAAAGCGGCAGCTGTGACTTTCGGGGAATACCCCTTAAAATATACGTATCCTGCCGCACAGGCAGACGTTATCTGATAATGTATCTTCCCGACAGAAAACGCTTTTGCTCCTTTCGTCTTGATTACATAAAAACCGTTTCGGATATGGGCGAATGCCCCGAATTTGACGAAACATTAAGCGACCTTGCCAAAAATGAGGATAAAGCTTTCGGCGTTTCTTTCGGAGGCAGCAGAGACTGGGGCGGCAGGGTAAAGATAGTTTTCCGTGCGGACGAAGAGCGGGAAAAGCATATCATAGACCGCCTTTACCGTGAAAAACGCAGCGGCGCTGTGGAAAAAACAGGAGACGGCCTTTTCACCTACACAGGGGAATTTTTTGATACCAATGAAATGATGAGCTGGCTCAAAAGCTTTACGGGCAGGATAGTTTCCGTCAATGGACTGGGAGATTACGCAGAAAAAAGACTGCGCAGCGATATTGTCCGAATGAAAAAAATGTACTCTGACTGCTTTCCCGAAAAGTCGGAGCTTACCGAAAAGGAGGGATAATTTTTGAATATTTTTACCGAGATAAACAGCGCCTATTACAAAGCCGCCGAGGCTGTCCTTTCCTTGCAGACGGAGCAGGGCGAGCCTGTGACCGAGAAAAAAATAACCGAGCTTATCGCAAAGCACGCTTTTAAGGATTCGGGACTTTTTATCCCCGAAAAGCTTATACCAAAAGGCGATAAACCCTCCGACTGGGGACTGCTGAAGGCTGACAATGCTGTCAATGGCGGCTTTGTTTCCGTCCTCCGCCATAAGCCGAGGCAGTTTCTCACAGCTATCCAGAAAAGCTGGCTGAGGGCAAAGCTTTCCGACCCTAAAATGAGACTTTTTCTTGATGATGAACAAATAGCGGAGTTGTCGGACTTTTTAAAGGATATTGGGCCGCTGTATGATGATAAGCTTTTCCGCCGCTTTGATATTTTTTCCGACGGAGATAATTTCTTAGACCCCGATTACAGGAAAATTTTCGGGCTGCTGCTTGCTGCCCTTGAAAATAAGCAGTACATTACCGTGGAGTATCTTTCCGGAAAAGGCGGCAATGCTAACGTCTCCATAGTCCCCATAGCCGTGGAATACTCCGCAAAAAACGATAAATTCCGTATTCACGCCGTCAAACAAACCGGCAGCGGGATAGTGATGAACGTGGGAAGGATAGTTTCGGCAGAGCTTACAAATGAAACAGCCCAAAGCCTCCCCACTGCCGACGAATATTTTTCACGCCGCCGCTGCAGCGCTCCCGCAGTGGTGGAAATAAAGCCCGAGCGAAACGGTCTTGAGCGGTTTATGCTGGAGTTCGCCTCTTACGAAAAGGAAAGCGCCTTAGACCCCGAAACGGGAATGTGCCGTGCCAAAATCTGGTACGATAAAAATGACGAGACGGAGCTTTTGATAATGCTTCTGTCATTCGGCCCGGTTATCGAAATAATTTCCCCGAAAGCTCTGCGGCAGCAGGCGGCACAGCGTGCACTGCGGCAGTATGAGCTGTTTTTTCCCGAGGGCGGCAATAACGGGGAATAACGCCGTTTACGCACTGCGGCGCCTGTCACTGCGTGGTGCTTGTCACTTCTGTGACGATTGTCACCTGTTCACCTCCCGCATATAATAATAACGGCAGGATATTTTTGCAGCCCGAAAATCATTTTGGGCTTACTATACTTATTTTCATTTTTATCCGCCGACATACCGATTTTGGAAAAACGGCATTCCCGATCCCTGCCTAAAAATCAACCGAAAGGAACATACACCAATGGATAATATATACACCCTGTCCTCCCTGCGGGAGGGGCAGCAGGGAAAAGTAACAAGGCTGGACATTGACGACAGTATGCGCCGCCGCCTTATGGATATGGGACTTATTCCCGGCACAAAGGTCATCTGCCTCCACCGCAGCCCCGCAGGCGACCCTATAGCATATTTTATCAGGGGAGCAGTGATAGCCCTGCGCAAAGAGGACACAGGCAGAATACTTATAGAAGCGGCAAGATAAAGCGAGCATAATAGTTTCAAGAAACAAGAGGCAAGAAATTATTTGCCTCTTGCTTTTTATTTTTGCACTGATTTTATAAGAAGTCTTTCTATCAAGATATTATAGTTTAAGAAAGCGTTTATTTACTAATATTTAACAAATTATCCCATAAAATATGTTATAATAAAGTATCTGTTTATCAAATCAAAAAATACGGAGGATGATAAAAATGGGATTTTTTGCAAATGCCGATATTCCCGTGCTGATAGCCTTTGTCATATACTTGGGGCTTATGCTGGGTATCGGGTTCTATTTTTCCAACAAATCAAAGAAAATGAGCGACTACTTTCTGGCAGGGCGCAGCCTCGGCAGCTGGGTAACAGCCATGTCCGCACAGGCTTCGGATATGAGCGGCTGGCTGCTTATGGGTCTGCCCGGTGCAGCGTATGCTACGGGTCTGGGCAACTACTGGATAGCCATAGGCCTTGCTGCGGGAACTATACTTAACTGGATATTTGTGGCAAAGCCCCTGCGTAGGTTTACCGAGGTCTGCGGGGACTCAATTACAATTCCCCAGTATCTTCAGAACCGCTTTCAAACAGACAGTCCCCTGGTGAGAATGGTCTGCGCGGTGGTAATTTTCGTGTTCTTCCTTGTGTACACCACGTCCGCTTTCGTTTCGGGAGGCAAGCTTTTCCAGGTGGTGTTCAACGTGGATTCGGGCAACGAGGTCTACAACAAGGCTGCGGTTATCCTCTCTGCCCTCATAATCGTAACCTACACATTCTTCGGGGGATTTTCGGCAGTCGCTTGGACGGACTTTGTACAGGGTCTGTTAATGGTAATAACCATTGTTGCCCTGCCCATTGCCCTTGTAAGCAATACCCCCGATTTTTCGACAGATATGCTGAACAGCATTCCCAAGATAGTCGGCGAGGGCGGCGATACAAGCGGGTATATGTCTCTTACCTCGGGCATGAGCGCTGTGGAAATTATCAGCAACCTTGCCTGGTGCTTCGGCTACTTCGGTATGCCCCATATCCTTGTGCGCTTTATGGCAATAAAGGATACCAAGAGCGTAAAAAAATCGGGGATAATAGCTGTTGTATGGGTGCTTATCTCCCTTACCGCCGCAGTGCTGGTGGGCGTTCTCGGAAGAGCATATCTTGACAGCCAGAATATAGTGCTGAGCAGCGCAGATATGGAGCTTATATTCATAACCACCGTTAAAAGGCTTTTCCCCTCTTTCCTTGGCGGGATATTCCTTTCCGCAGTGCTGGCTTCCATTATGTCTACCGCTGACAGCCAGCTGCTGGTAACAGCCTCGGCAGTGGTGAACGACTTCTATATTTTAGTGGTCAAAAAGGATGTAAGCGAGAAAAAGCAGATGTGGATCAGCCGACTTGCGGTAATTGCCGTGTCGGTCATTGCCTGCATACTTGCTTTGAATCCCAACGATTCTATTATGGGTATAGTTTCCAACGCCTGGGCGGGCTTCGGCGCAGCTTTCGGTCCTGCCATAGTCTTGTCGCTTTATTGGAGACGGCTCACCTTAAAGGGCACGGTTTCGGGGATTATCGGCGGCACAGTGACAGTGCTTTTCTGGGAATATATACTGCCTTCAATTGCACCGGGTCCTGCCGCACTTTACTCCATACTTCCCGGTATACTTGTTTCGGTAATTCTTACTGTAGCTGTTTCCATGGCGGATAAAGAGCCGGATAAGGAAGTGCTGAAAATGTTTGACAAAGCACGGCACGAGGTTAAGGGTGTCGGCTAAAGTTTAACTAAAGCAAACAAGAGCAAGTCACTCCACTAGGGTTCCAAGGGCGGAGCCTTTGGCGGGTCAAGGGCAGCGCCCTTGCGGGGGACGGGGGGCGGAGCCCCCTCTAACAGCCGCCGCAAATAAACGCATTTGAATAGCACCCCCGCAAACCGCCGCCCGACGACAAGAAAAGGTGTCAAGCAAACTAACGTCATACATTGCAAGGTCACAGCAACCCGACAACCCACGTCGGGCGGCGGTGCAGCATAGAAATGTGCAGCGAATGCTGCACGTT